>NZ_JBEOXS010000033.1:0-89706 GCF_040296705.1 Streptomyces sp. NPDC002055 | reverse complement strand
CTGCTGATCATCGACGATCTCGGCGCGGCCAAGTCCTCCGAGTGGGTCGAGGAAGTGACCTACCGGCTGATCAACCGCCGGTACAACCTCGAACTGCCAACGCTGATCACCACCAACCTGAGCATCAGGGACTTCCGGGCCTACATCGGCGACCGCGTCGCCTCCCGGCTCGCGCAGATGACCACCCGCGTCGAGTTCGAGCCGGTCGACCGCAGACGCTTCCGCGCTGCCGCCTGACCTTCCGCAGTCCGGCCGCGCCCATGGCGCGCCGACCCGTCTCCCTCTCACGAACCAGCGCCTCCTCCGCCGACGCCCCTGCGCGCGGAGAGCGATCGGAGCACCCCGCATGACCACCACGACGATCACCCCTGCCCGCCACCGGTCGCTCGGCGACCACACCTGGCAGGACGATGCCGTCTGCCAGAGCACCGAGTACAGCCCGGTGGACCCCGAGACCTTCTTCCCGGAGCCCGACGAGACCGACAAGATCGCTACCGCCAAGTCGCTGTGCGGGCAGTGCCCGGTGCGCCGTACCTGCCTGGACGCCGCCCTCGAAGGCGGTGACACCTACGGCATCCGGGGCGGCATGACCGAGGAGGAACGCGGCCCGCTGCACGAGCAGCTCGCCAACCGCCTTGACTACAGCCGTGTCAACGCCACCGTCGCCGGGCGCGACGTGCACCTCACCAAGGCCGAGCGCCGCGCGGTCGTTCACGCCGCCTACCATCACGGCCTGTCGGAACAGCGTCTGGCCTGGCTCCTGAAGATCACCGAGGAGCACGCCCAGAAGCTGTACCGCGAGCTTCGCCGGGCCCTGCGCAACCGAGACCTGGAACAGAGCACGCAGACCACCCCGTCCCTCAAGGCCAACGGTGAGCGTCTGGGCCGCGATGACTTCGGGACTGCGGCGTGAGCACCGCGAGCGCGCCCAGGGCGGCGCACATCACCGACTGGGACCGCGCGGTTGTCATGGCTCTGGGCAGCGTGGGATGCGCCCTGAGCTGGGACGCCCTTCAGCAGATGGCTGTCGCCATCCACGTCCGAGGTTTCCTCAGCTACCTTTTCCCGCTGGTGATCGACGGGTTCATCGCCTACGGCATCCGGGCCCTCATGGTCCTGCGCGACGCGCCGCTGCGTGCCCGGCTCTATGTCTGGATGCTCGTCGGCACGGCCACCGCCGCCAGCATCTGGGCCAACGCGCTGCACGCGGTGCGGCTCAACGAGGAAGCGGTCACGGACACCGGGCTCCGCCTCGGAGACGCCGTGGTCGCGGTGTTGTCCACGATCGCCCCGCTCGCGCTGGCCGGAGCGGTCCACCTCTACATCCTCATCGCTCGAGGGCCGGTCAAGGACAGTGACCGCGAGGACCACGGTCAGGTCGGTCACCTCGGTCAGGTCGGCAAGCCCGCCGGCATCGCGGTCACCCGGGCTGACCGGGCCGACCGGGTCGGTCAGCAGTCGGAGTCCGGTCAGGTCAGGGCCGGGCAGCCGGTCACTGCCCTGACCGATCGGCCGCGTCTGTCCCTGGACAAGCAGACCCCCACTCCTCGGTCACTGACCGGGGACAGTGCCCCGGCGGACAGCAGCACCCCGGTCACCGGTCACCACGGTCAGCCGCATGAGGCCGCTGACCTGCCCGGACAGCCGGACACCGCGCGGCCGGTCACTGACCGCCCGGAGACCACCGAGCCGGTCACCGGCCACCAGGACAGCCCCTTGCCGGTCACCGAACGGCCGGTCACTTCGCCGCCGGTCACTGACCAGGACGCCCGGACAACCGGTGACCGGCGCTCTGACCCGGACACCGAGGAGCTGCTGGAGATCGCCCGGTCGGCGGTCAGGGCCGAGGACAAGCTGACCCGCAAGGTGGTCGCCCAGGCGATCCGCGGTCAGCAGATCCCCCTGTCCAGCGACACCCTGACCGCCTTGATGGCCCAGCTCCGCGAGCAGCACGGGCAGCAGGTCACTTCCGTCCGGACCTGACCGGACCCCACGGGGCGGGTGACTGAGCCGGCACCTCGGCCGGTCACCCGCCCCGGACACACACCCCCACGCCCTGGCGAAACGAAGCGGAGAACACCTCATGCGCACCCGCCCGGCCACGCCTGCCGAGGTCGATTCCTGGCTGACGGTGCTGCACCAGCGCGGTCACCTCCACCGTGCCCAGTGCGGCCCCGACAGCTCCTGGACCGTGCAACGCGAGCGGCACAGTCGCCCCTGGACTCTGCATCACCCGGTCCTGGCCATGGACTGGATCGAGGAACTCGTCCGCGAAATTCAGCAGCAGGATCCGGAGACGAGCCGGTGACAACCGCCAACGACCCGGTGGTCACCACGGCCGGACAGCAGCGTGAGCCCACGACGGCTCCAGGCGGAGCAAGTTGTCGCATACGACGGTCCTACGGCCCGTCGCACGCACTTGCCCCCGCCCAGGAGGGCGGGGGAAGCCCGGTTGGTCCCCGAGCGAGGGCGCATGGGGACCAGCCGGGCAACCGGCACCAGGGGGCGCCGGTCACAGGGGGAGAAGCAGAGCACCGCGCCTCGCGCGAGCAGCCGATCCCGAGCACGCCCGCGTTCCCTGATCGCACACCGCGCCGCCGCAGCCGCAATCCGAGTGAGCGCACCCGCAAGACGACCACCCGCCTCTCCGACACCGAGAAAGCCGAGATCGTCACCGCTGCCGCGCAACGCGGCGTCACCGTTGCCCGGTTCATCGCAGCCGCCGGCCTCGCCGTCGCCCGCGGTTCCACCACCCTGCACTCCAACGAGCAGCTCGACGCTGCCATCGACGAGCTGGCCGCCCTGCGCACCGCGCTCTCCCGGGTCGGCAACAACATCAACCAGATCGCCTACGTCCTCAACAGCGGCGGCCTCCCGCGTGCCGGTGAACTCGACCGCGCCCTGGCGGCCTTGATCCGACTGCTGTCCCGCGTCGACGACACGGCCGACGCCCTGGTGAAGAAGCGGCTCTGATGGTCCCCAAGATCCGGCGCGGCTCACGCACCCACGGTCTCCTCGTCTACCTCTACGGTCCCGGGCGACGTGACGAGCACGTCGATCCTCACCTCGTCGGGAGCTGGGACGGCTTCGCCCCCGACCCCGGCCGCGACCCGGACCCCAAGGTCACCCTCGCCCGCCTCACCGCTGCCTTGGACCTGCGTGTCAAGCAGGCAGGCGACCGCGCGCCCGCCAAGCACGTGTGGCACTGCTCGGTCCGCACCGACCCCGGCGACCGGATGCTGACCGATGCCGAGTGGAACACCGTCGCCCGACGCCTGGTCGCGGCGACCGGGATAGCCCCTGAGGGCGACCCGGACGGTTGCCGCTGGGTCGCGGTACGCCACGCGGACGACCACATCCACATCCTGGCCACCATGGTCCGAGGTGACCTGCGCCGCCCCCGGATGAACTACGACTTCAAGAAGGCCCAGGCCGAATGCCGTCGCATCGAGAAGGAGTGGGGACTGCGCCGCCTGAATCCGGGTGACGGCACCGGCTCCCAGGCGCCCACCAGCGCCGAGCGCTTCAAGGCCGAGCGCACCGGACGACCTGAGCCCTCGCGTGAAACGCTGCGCGAAGCCGTCCGCCAGTCCCTCGCCGGGGCGGCCACCGAAGAGGAGTTCTTCACCCGGCTGCGCGAGGCCGGGCTGCGCGTGAAGGTACGGACCGCCCCGTCCGGTGACGCGCTCGGCTACAACGTCGCACTCCCCGGCGACCGCAACCGCAACGGTGAACCGGTCTGGTTCCCCGGCTCCAAGCTCGCCCCAGACCTGTCCCTGCCGAAGATCCGCCTCCGCCTCGGCGACGACACGGTCGACCAGACGGCGCCTTCGGCCACCATCAGCGGTCGACTGGTCTGGTCCCCGCCCGCTGGGGCACGGCGGAGCGCCGCCGGCATCGCCGAGCACGCTGCCACCCTGCTCGACAGCGACGACGACAACGCCGCAGACCACCTCGCGGGGGTCGGCGAACTCCTGGACGCTGTCGCCCAGACCTCCCCGGCCGCCACCCGCGCCGAGCTGGCTGCCGCCGCCCGAGCCTTCGAACGGGCGACCCGCAGCCACGTCCGAGCGGAACGCGCCGACACCCGCGCGATCCGCTCGGCGGCCCGGGGCATCATCCAGGCCGGCGGCGCACTCGGCCGGGGCGAAGACGGCGGCACCACCGCCATGCTCGCCTCGACCCTGGTCCTGGCCGCCCTCGCCGCCGCCCGCTGGCACTCCGCCCGCGGCCACGCCCAGCAGGCCCACGCCTCCCGACAGACCGCCGAGCACCTGCGCACCGCCTACCGCCAGGCCGCCGCCACACCCATGCGAGCACTGCACGACCAAGGCCGCGCCCTCCCCGACGCCGTACGCCGAACCCACGAGGCCACCATCCGCGCAGCACTGCCGCAGCAGGGGCCACGAGCAGACGGCACGCCGACGAAGACCGACGCCCTGGCCGCAACCCTTGCCCAGGCCGAACAGGCGGGCCACGACCCCGACGCGCTCTTGCAGCGGGCCATCGCCATGCGCGAACTCGACACCGCCGAGGACGTGAACGACGTCCTGGTCTGGCGCCTGCGCCGCCTCGCCCAGCTCCCCGCACACCCGGGAGAAGCGACTCCTCACCCGCAGGCCGGAACCCGTCAGCCCACGACCTCGACCAACGACCACACCAGCAACCGGACGGCCCCAACGGCGGCAGCTCGCCCCGGCACCGACCCACGCACCCGACCACCGCGCCGCTGACCACTGACCGGGGAGGCCGGTCACCACGAACCCCCTGGACAGCCGATTCCCCGGCTGTTACGGATGAACCAGAAGGACTCAACCGGGAGATGACCCTCGTGCTCAGAACCACCGACCGCACCGCAGAGCCGGCACCCGTGCTGCCCACCCTCCCGGCCGGCACCGACCCCCTGCTGCAACTCGAATACGAGATGCAACCGCCCAGCGGTCCCGGCGCGACACGCTGCCTCAGCCACCCGGACGAGCTGGCCCTGCGCGGAATCCCCGTACGATGCTCGGCCTGCCGCGCCCGACGCGACTGGCTGCTCATCAACCACGGCCGCAACGTCTGGATCGTCTGCCGGTGCAGCAACCAGTGGCTCGAACCCGAGATCAGCCGCACCGACTTCGACGCCCTGATCGCCATCCCGGACCGGAGGACCTACCCCAGTGTCGCCGAGGGCCTCGCCGCGCTCGGATTCGACGGAGCCTTCGCCGGCACCTACCTGCAGTAGGCCATTTCGTTCGGGTCATCCGATCGTTGGTCCAGGTGAGCCGTTGACTGACGTGCAGTGGGTGCGGATCCGTTGCTTCCTGACCGAACGCCGAAGTGGGGTGGCCGGTGGCGGGACCCCGCGAGGCGGACGAGTAGGCCTCGATGGCTCAGCGTTCTCGATCGGCGGGAGCCTCGGCTTGGCCGTCTTGGCGGCCTCGCTGGCGATGCCGATACTCACGGAGATCTCGGAGGACCGCGTTGCACAGCCGCGCTTGTTCCCGAACCCCGGCGCGCAAGCGCCGGCCGCGTGCAGCCGTCGGCACCACCGACCTGAAGTGCACTCTCTCCGTTTACTGGTCGTGAGGGGCCTGAGAGCCGAACGGAGTGCTTGTCAGTGGCAGCTCCTAGGTTTGAGCCGTGACAAGCAATTGGCAGCGGCTGTTCCAGGCTCCCCGTGTCCCCGACCCGCACTCGCCGGGCAGCTATCCGTACCGCGGGCCGGGGGCGGAGATACCGCCGGACCTGGACTGGGCCTCGTTGGACCGGCTCTGCCCGGTCGAACCCCTGCCGGATCGGTACAGGTCTCTCCTCGCCCCCGAGGTCATCAACGAGATGCGCGCGGAGCTGAAGCGCGGATTGACCCCGCCATTCCATGGCCACTGGGCGATTCGGCTCGGTCGGCTCTGGGAGGACGTGGTGCCTGCCAAGTGCCCCGAGCCGACCAGCCGCACGGCAGGTCGACTGTACGTCCTGGAATTCCAAGGTCCCCATCAGTACGTACTGTTGGGGCACACCAAGGACGTGTCGGAGCGGGTGCGCTGCCACATCCGGGAAGCTGGCCGCCACGGCTACGGGCTGCTCAATGCCTGGGCCTCCCCTGTGCTGCCGCACGCTCAGGAACAGGAACAGATGGCACTGCACCTCGCCGAAGACCTACATGACGCCCGGCATGTGGGTGAGCGCTTCTACGAGATGCCGTTCGACACTGGTCTCACAGTGGTCCGGGCGGCGGCGGAAGCCGGTCTGCTGAACGCTGTGCCGGACGCTGTCGATGCGGAACCCGCGTGAGGACCTAGCTATTCAAGGTAGAGCATGCTCACTGGGTTCCCCTCGGCGTCGGCCAGGTAGATGCCGACCAGACCGCGTATCTGTTCTTGGAAGGGTGGCCGAGGGCTTCAACGATGAGCCGTGCGCAGTCGCTGATCTCCTGACTAGCGTTGCTCGCGTCCGACTCGCCGAAGAGCATGCGCAGTCCTGGAACGCGAGGTAGTGAGGCGGTGCCCATGGGCACCGCGTCCCCGACGACACGAAGCGATCGACGACTGCCGAGTGCGGTGGGAAGCGCGAGGTATACGGGCTGGTCAGGGCCGCCAGGGCGGGACTGCTATGCATGGTCAACTCCACAAAGGATGTGGAATCGAGCGCAGGGGTACCAAACGCCGAGGAGCGCCATCGAAATGTCGGTGGCGCTCCTCCGTTGCAGGATGGGCAGCCGCGGTTGGCATTCTTCGGCAGCCCACCTCGGAAGTCGCAGCCGGGGCACTCGTCCTCACCCTGGACATGCCCCTCGTACCAGCCGTGGACGGCCGGGCAGGATCGCCTTGTCCGGAAGGCGACGGTCAGCCAGGGGAAGCCGACTCGCTATGCAGGTCACTGCGGAACCCCCGGCCGACCGGCTTCCAGCCCTGGAACGTGGCCGGCCTCCAACGGGGCCTGTCCGGCACGGTGGTGTCGTCGGGCGCGGGCAGGCTGCCTCGGCTCTTGCGGTTGCGGGCGGCGCTGACGCTGATGCCCAGGTGGGCGGCGACCTCCGGGTACCCCCAGAGCTGCTGGTCGTCGGCCATCGTGTCCTCCTCGTTCGTCGGGGATGAGCGTACGAAACGCGGCCGGGTGTACGGCAAGGCCGCCCCTGCCTGATCGGCGCGGGGCGGCCTTCTGCGGTTTCGGTCAGACCTGGGCGAGGCGATTGGAGAGGTCGAGGGCGGCGGTCGCGACCGCGAGGGCGGCGCTCAGGCCGAGCACCTCGTGGAGGGTCGGGCGGACCAGGCGCGGCCAGTCGTCAGGGGCGGCAGGCCAGGAGGCGAGATGCACCTCGGTGGTGGCCAGGCCCAGGTGGGCGGTGACGTCCCACCCGGCGAGGGGCGCTGGTTCCCAGCGCAGGTGGATGCGGCCGAGGGCGATTCTCGGGGTTTCGGCGGCGAGCCAGGTGACGTCGAGTGGTCCGTCGGGGAGGGCGGAGACGCGCTGGACCAGCGCGCCGCGTACCCCGTTCGGCATGGGGCGCACGGCGAGGCCGTGCAGTGGAAGGACGTGGGGCGGGCGGGATCGAGACGAGATAGGAGCCTCCGGAGCTGTGGGGTCAGGCCCAGGCGAGGGCGTCGCTGACCGCGGTCGGGAGGTAGTCCTCCTGGCCGTCCTCGGTGATGAACGCCTTGCCGTCCCGGACGACCACCTCGGTCCCCACGTAGTGGGCGAAGGGAAAGTCCGGGTTGATGGCGAGGCGAATCGGAAGGCTGGGGTCGAGGTCCTGGAACTGGCGGAGCAGGTGGCCGACGGTCAGGTGAAGGGGCATGGGGATCTCCGAGTGTGGTGTGGGACGGCGGGGCCGGGGAGGTCAGGAACGGTTGAGGCGCAGCAGGTCGCGGACGGCCTTCGGTCCCTCGGTGTGGGTGGCGAGGTGCCTCTTGCGGCTCTCGTTGACGTAGCCCTTGCCGGATTGCTTCATCTCCCAGTCGCCGCACGAGCAGATGGCCTGCGTGTATTCGCGACCGGGGCAGTCGGGGTGGAGCGGCTTGCCGGAGCTGGTGTGCTTATGGTCCGCCGGGCAGAGACTGCGGTCGGCGTGGTGGTTGGTGAGCGGGGCACGGAAGAGCATGGTGAAGCTCCTCGTGGGTGGGGTGGGGCGACCGGTCGGCCGGGTCGACGACTACCGGGTGTGCCCGGCCAAGAGGTCGCGCTGCCACTGGCGTCGTTCGGCATGACGGGCGGCACGGCGGCGGAGGGTCTTGGCGCGGCGGCCGTACTGACCGGGGAGGTAGAAGCAGGTGCAGCGTCGGGCGTAGGCGCACTTGCGGCGGTAGCCGGGGCGGGTGGCCAGGAGCATGCGCACGGTCGGAAGTCTCCCGGAGTCAGTGGGTGAGTCGGTAGGAACGACCGCTCTCCGAGAGCACCAGGCCATCTGCGATGAGGCGTTGAAGCGAGCTGCCGACCCGGTCCTTGTGCATGCCGGTATCGGCGCAGATCTGGGGGAGAGACGAGCCGGGTTTGCCCGCAAGGTGGGTGACGACCCGGGTATCGCGGCGACGCAGGTAGTCCTGGAAGCTGCCCGTGGTGTACGCCAACGCCACCCCGCAGTAGGCCATGGTGAGGCCCTGCCACACCGTGCCGGATCCAGTGACAGCGTCATAGGCGCCGAACGCGCTGGCGCTCAGGCCGCCGATCCAGTTCGTGATCTGGACCAGGTCGTCGGAGTAGATGGTCATGTGCGGTGCGTGCCCTTTCGGTCAAGAGCGTGAGATGGGCCGGTCCGACGAGGTCGGGCCGAACAAATGCCGGTGAACTGGGCGGGCCGTCACTGGCCCGCCCAGTGGTTCAGCGGGAGGAATGAGCGACGAGGGCGGTGATGAATCCGGCGACGCCTTCCGCGGGGGTGTGAAAGCCGAACTCCTGCACCCACGCGTCGCCGTCGGTGGGCTGTACCCGGATCTGCCAGACGATGCCGCGCGTCCAGGCGGTGGGGTCCTCGGGGAGCCAGCCGACGTAGACACGGCCGTCGGGGCTCATCGCGTGGACGTTGGCCTCCGGGGTGTCGACGACTGTCCAGCCGAGGGTGTCGAGGAGGTCGAGGACCGGGCTGGCGCAGTGGTCGGAGGAGAGCCAGTGGGGGTCCTCCACGGCGGGGCGGACGACGGCGGGAAGGAGGGTGGTGGAGGCGTTCACGGTTGGACGGTCCCTTCGTTGACCTGGGGCTTTTCCCAACACCCGTACGTTGACATGCGGTGTGCCGAAGTGCGTAGTCCGTTCCCGGGAAGTGGCGTCTGCCGTGGGCGAACTGGCGGCCGTCAGCAGATGGCCGGGGGCCCGGGAATAGATCGGTGGACGCGGTTGTCCTAACCGGGTTGCGGCAACGGGCCGCACCGAACTGCAGGGGGGCGGAGTGACGGAGCCGAGCAGACACCGGGACGGAGCCGGACTGGAACGCAAGATCCTTGCCGCCGGGCGGCCTTGGACGGTGGGCGACATCGCGATAGTCGACGACGGCCAGTGGGCCGTCGGTACGCAGTCCGACGGACGGCGGGACGAGGACGCGGTGGTGGAGGACCGGATCGCGGAGGGGCGTCGCGTCGAGTTGACGGTGGAGGAGCTGGCCCGCGCGGTGGACTCCCGCATCGGGGATGCCCACCGCGACGAGGACCTCGCCTGACCGGACCGCTCAGCAGTGCGGCCCCCGTCCGGCCGCCGACGGGCCGACAGCGGCCGAAGGAGCGGGCTGTTCGGGCGGCTGGCCCAGGGCGGATGGGGAGCGCCCGGAGCGGGCGACAGCGGCCTGGGCCAGCCGGACTGCCGGGGCCCGGTCCGCGGTCGCGTCGGCTTCACGGGCCTCGATCACGCGCTTGATCGCCTGCAGATACGCACGGCTCTCCGTTCTGGGCAATGCGGAGGTCGACCGCCGCTCCGGTGATCTGGTCTTCTTCGTAGAAGGCCGGCACGTGACCGGGCTGTGTCAGGGCGTGCAGCCGGTCCTGGCGGACAGCGATCGCGGTGTCGGTGATGACCAGGGCCGCGCGCAGGAGCGGGTCGTCACCGGGGCGGCGGACCGCGAGGGACTCCAGAGCGTCGATCGGACGGCCCCAGGCTTTCTCGATCAAGGCGGTGGCCTGGTCGAGTGCGGCGGCGTCGGGCATGGCGGAACTCCCGGCATTCGAAGGTGCTATTCGGTCGGGCGAGGTCCCGGAGGGTCCGGGGCGGGAGTCAGCGGCTGCGGCGCGGAGCCGACGGGCTGAGCAGTGGCACGGCTGTGGGCACGGGGCTGCGTGCCCCGGACCGTGTCGAAGTCGCGGTGCGACTGCGGGCGGCCATGACGCGGAGTTCGGCGGCAGTCTGCGGGGCGCGTGCGGCGCGGCGGACGGCCTGGGTGACTGCGGTGCGCCGCACGTCGAGCGGGGTCGGAGCGCGGGAGACCGAGGGCTCGGCGGTCGGCGCGGCCGGGGCGGCCGGGGTCAGCGTGACCAGGTGCTCCATCCGTCGATTGATCTGGTGCCGTTCACGGATCACCGGGGCCGAATTCGCCATGACGGCCGCGGTCGCGGCGATCAGATGGGACGGGGTACGGGTGGTGAACACCGCTTCCGCGCGCGTGCCCCAGCCCGGTGGACCGGCCCACAGGGTGACGGTCTCGTCATCCGGGCCGTAGCTGCGGTTGTCGATTACGGCGCCGGCCTGGCCGTTGGGGGCGACGATCTCGACCGTGCCGGGCTTGATGGGGGCGCCGCGCTTCCAGCCGGCGTCGGTCAGCGGTCGAACGGCGTCTGCCCAGTAGATCGATGGGTTCGCCAGGAAGCGTCCATTGCTGTCGTAGACGTCGGCCTCGGCGTAGTCGTGGGCCAGGGCGGTGGTGAGGCCGGCAACGATCTCGGCCGGGGTGACGTGGTTGAAGGTGGCCGTCCAGCGCGTTGCTGAGGCGGCCTCCGTGGCCGCGCTGATCCTCCACAGCTCGAAGTCATCACCGAACCATCCGACCCTGATCCGCTGGTCGGGCGAGGTGACGAGGAGCTGACACGGCCCATCGTCGAGGTAGTGGTGCGGCCAGTGGGCGACCGGGGCGAAGCCGGCGTCGCCGGTCCCGTTGGAACCGGCCAGGTACATCGGACTGACCAGCACCTCCTCGTAGAGGCGCGGGTCATCAGGGGTGTGCATGTCGAAGCTCCGGGGCGTGGGGTGGGAGAACGCGCCCGCGTGCGCAGCAGAACGAACGGCTGCACTGCACGCGGGCGCCATGCCAACGAGGAGAAGCAGCGGGCTCTCGGCGTCATGACGGTCACCGACCCCGACCCGGGGCTGATTGGGCGGTCACGGCCGCCGGCACTCGCGGCTGGGGCTGCGGGGCGTGGCTGAAGAGGTCGCTCGGCGCGGCAGCGCTCCGGCGCAGGGCCGCCGCGGTCCGGCCGCCGTCCGACCCCAGTGGAATGCTGGCGGGCGACCGCGCCGCCGTCGCGACGGGCACCGGAGCCGACGAGTCCCTCCGCGCGACAGCGGGGTTGCTCCAGTGCGAGACGGCCGCGTAGACGGGGCCCAGCGCACGCCCGGCATCAGTCAGGGTGTACGGGGCGCCGAAGCGGCTGTCGGTCTGGACAACCAGCCCGTCGCGCTGCATCTGGTGAAGCCGGTACCTGGTCGCGTTGGTGTCCAGTCCGGCCTCCTCGGCGAGGTCGACGAACCGCGTCGGGCCCGTGTCGAGGACCTGGATCACCGAGGTCGTGTGCCGACGGCTCAGACGCCGAACGGCGTCCTCGACGCGCTCGGCACCAGCGACCTTGCCGAGCGACAAGGTGCTCTGGGACCAGTCGGACAGCGCACGGTGCACCGGGGGCAACGACTCCCCGAACTCGCTGAGCTGGTACGGAGCACCGAAGCGGCTGCCGGTCCGGACAACCAGCCCGTCAGCCTGCATCTGCGCCAGCCGCTTGCCGACGAGCTGCTCGCCGATGAACGGGAGCCTGGCGGCGACCTCGCGCACACGCATGGGATGGCCCTGCTGCGCCAGGGTCTGCGCTGTCCAGGTCGTCCACTTCGGAGCTATCAGGGCCAGCGCGTCCTCGACGCGCTGAGCATCGACCGAACCGATGGAGCGGGCCGAGGGGTGCTTGAGGGTGGGCATGGGGTGAACTCCGATATGGGGAAAGCGGGTTAGGTCTGGATGGCGCCGGGCCCCTTGGGGTTCACCCGGCCGCCTCCACCCGGGCGAGCAGGGAGCGGACCAGGGTGGGCAGGTTGTCCGGGCCGTCGCCGATCCAGACGTGCTCGGATGCCGCGCCGCGGATGTACGCGGCGTCTTCGAGCAGGCCGCTGGAGATCTCCATGCAGGCGTCGGTGATCCGGGAGGCTGCGAGCAGCGACTCGGAGAGCACCTCGACGTAGTCGCCCGGCGTGAGGCCGGCGGCCTCGGCGGCGGTGCGGATCGCCGCTACCTCCAGCGCGCTGAAGGCGAAGTCGAACTCGCCGTCCTGCGCGGCACCGCCGGGTGCGGCGGTGTCCGGGTCCTGGGGCTCGGTGGGGATGCCCGCGCGTGTGCAGATCTGGCCGACCGTGGCGGTGAGCTCGGCGAGGGACTCGGCAAGCCATCCCAGGGCGGCGGCGTAGGAGGCCAGGGTGAACAGGCCCACCGGTGTAGCGGGACGTGGCTCGATCAACCCTTCGAGCTGGTCGGCGAGTTCGCAGGCCACCTTGGGCCCGGCGGACAGCGCACCCAGTACGGGGTGCAGGTAGGAGCGGTTGGCGGCCGTCGGGTACTCGGCGGTGAGGATTGCGGAGACGCTCTGCGCGGCGTCGGTGAGAAGGTCCGCCAGTTCGGTACGGGGCAGAGGGGTACGTTCGGCGGTCATCGCTGGGCGGCCTTTCGGGGGGCAGCGGCCGTGGGCCGGGCTGCTTCTGGAGGAGTTACTGGGGTATTCGTCGACCGGTCGGCCGTGAGGGAAGAGCGGGATCGGGCGGCCTGCACCCGAGCCTCGGTGGCGGAGACCGTCTCGGTGTCCTGCTGCTGGCCGGTGCGGAGGTGGGCCGAGCGGTAGACCGCGTAGTCCTGCCGGCTTCCGGCGGCAACGAGATAGACCTCGCGCTTGTGGTCCGAGGTCGGCGGAGCCGCGCGGAACTGGATGACCATCCGGTAGGACACGGTGGGGTCGACGTAGACCTTGTGGAAGCCGGCGAGACGGCCCTTCAGCGGCAGACAGTCGTCACTGCCGTGGACCAGGTTCTGCAACTCCAGCAGCGCCAAGTCACGTATCTCGTCAGGAAGTTCTCGCAGGTCGGCGATGGCGTCGGGGTGCGCAGCGAAGGCGAAGCGGGCGCGGCTCACAACGGCCTCCCCTGTACCGGAGGCTGGACCGGTCCCGCCGGGGCCGTGCGGGGCGCGTCGAGGCCGGCGCTCGGCGTCGCGGAGGCACCGGCCGACCGGGCGAGGGCGATGCGGGCGGCGCGGGCCCGGACGACGGCGCCGTCGTGATCGGTGTACTCCGGTGGTTCGGGCAGCGGGCCGCTGCGCTCGTCCAGCCAGGTACGGGCGGCACTGACATCGGCGAAGGCGCCCTCGCGCATCGTGTACGTGCCGGCGTCGCAGTCCCACTCTTCGTGGAAGACCCGGATCGGCGCCTTTGTGGCACAGGAGTCGCGGGTCAGCGTCCACGTCTCCCACGGGTTGAAGGTGTAGGTGTCGAGGACATCGAGGCGACTGCCCGACTGCCGGATCCGCTGTTCGACCTGAAGCGTGAGGTCGTCATCGGGCTTCAGGCGGTTGTCGCCGGCCAGTGTGATGCGCGCGGGCGGGCAGCCCCGTTCGACCAGCCAGTTCTGCGCGAAGGACACCGTGGCGTGGCGGCTCGTCTCGAACGTGAACGTGGACCGGCTGAGATCCCGCGCGACCGCGATCGCGACCAGCTCCGGCTCGCCGGGTGTTCCCCAGACGGCTGACCAGCCGTGGGCGAGGACGAAGCTGTGGGGGCCGTTGGGAGTGGTGTGGTGCTGCGCGAGCACCCTCAGGTCACCGGCCCGGACCGTCTCCATCGCCTCCTCGGAGGCGCCATCGGCGGGGGTGAGTTCGGCGAGGTCGAAGCCGAAGGCGTCGTTCACGCCGCCACCTCCGCCTGCTCGGGTGCCGGGGTGGCCAGCACGCGATGGTTGGGGCGGGTGGGGCTCGTCGTGCACGCCGCGAAGGGCCCGTCGGGTGCGCGCAGGTGCACCAGGGCCTGGTCCAGGTGGTCGCGGTGCCAGGTCGAAGGACCGGACAGGCCGGCCTCCGCATCAGTGAACTGCTGCCAGGCCAGCCAGAGTGCGTGGAGCCGGGCGACGGCCTCGGGGTGCTCGTGCCACTGCGCGCACCACGGACGGCTCGTGCTGATCTCCCGGCCGTACACCGGGAGGAAGAGGTGGGTCACCCAGTCGGTGAGGGCGGCGAGTTCGGCAGCGTATGCCTTGCCGCCCAAGGCGATGATGAACACCGAGGTTGGGCCGTCTGCCTGCTCGTCGTCCGCTGCCTCGGCTTCCGGAGCGCCGTCCGTGGGCGGGCTGGCCGCGGGTATGGGATCGGGCTCGGAGCCGAGGCGGTCGAGGATGACGCCGTGCTGCCTGACCTCGGCCATGGTCTTGGCGAGGGTGCTGGCGAGGTCGTCGAGGTCTTCGTCGTGGACGCGGAACGGTTCGGGGCCGGGGGTGGTCGGGCTGGTGTCGGACATCGGGGCTTGCTCCATCTGTGAGACGGCGACATGCCCCAGAGGATGCGGAGAATTCGTGGTTTGGCCCGGCCGGAAAAGTCCGGTAGTGGGGCGCTACACGGCCGTGCAGCGCGGGCGCCGCGGGAAGGGAGGTGCCAGCAACTGCACGGAATGTGAAGCCTGTTGGGGGACGACACCGTTGCCGAGCGCGGTGAGCTGAGCCGGTCGTCCGAGCCCGGGGGTGGCGGTGACCCAGCCGTCATCGAGGCCCTGCATCCACTCGATGAAGTCGGCACGGAGCCGACCGCCCGCGTCGGTGGGCTCGGGCGCGGGACGGGTGAGCGTCTCCCATCGGGCGATGGCGGCTGCGTATGCGCCCCATCGGTCTGCGCGGCTCCCGGAGCCGAGTCCGCCCAGAGCGGCAGGACCATCGTCGGCAAGGGAGGCCGCTACCCCTTGCCGGGGCGGCGGCCCGGAGTGCCCGTGTCGCTGGCCCGCAGTGATGCAGCCGCGCTCGGCAGGGTCAAGTCCCCATTTCCGTGGCGCTGGTTGGGTGACCCCTTGATCCCGTCCGACGCTTTCGGCGTCGGCAGGAGCCACTCGACCTCGTCGGCCAGGTTCGGGCCGTGGCCCCCGCTCTTCCTCTTGGCGGGGTGCTGTGAGCCGCCGTTCTTCGCGAGGTTGCTGGTCGGCGTCTTGAGCAGGGTGCTCGGCGGGCCAGGCGGCGAGGAAGGTCCGTTCGCGGCGGTGCGGGGCCCCGACGTCGGAGGCGCGAAGCACGAGCCACCGTGCGTCGTACCGGAGGTCGGCCCGGGAGCCGAGTACGGCACCGAGTGCCCGCAAAGGAGGCTGACCTGGGGTGTCTCCCAGACACCACGGACAGGGTTCCACGTCGCCAGGGGAGCCGGCGGGGGAGGTGAGGAGGCCGCGCACATTTTCGAATCACCACGAGGCAGGGGCGGAGGGCTTCGACCGCACGGGCGACGTGCAGCCACAGCCCTGAACGGGTCTGGGAGTTGAGTCCGGCCCGTCGGCCGGCGACCGAGACGTCTTTGACAGGGGAAGCCCGCCGTCAGGACGCACACCCGGGGGACGGCGGACCAGCCGACCGTCGTGATGTCGCCCAGGTTGGGCACCCGGGGCCAGTGCCGGGCCAGGATGCGCGAGGCGTCCGGATTGACCTCGGCGTGCCAGGCCAGCGTGCCCCGAGGGCGGACTGCACCCCGAGGTCCAGTCCGCCGTACCCCGAGCAGAGCGAGCCGATCAGAGGAGGGCGCGCGATGGTGGTTTCCATGTCACCGGCTCCGAGTGATCCGGTCCGGGGGAGTGGCCGCTGCCGGGGGCAGGGCCGGGGTGGGAGAGGGAGCTGCGGTTGTGGACCGGCTGCGGGCGGCCTGAAACCACATGGAGGGCGGCGCAACCGTCGCCGACGCGGCGTGAAGGGCGTCGGCAGCGTCGCGCAGGGCCCTGTCCGCCATGCCGAGCGCGTTCCCTATCACCAGTGCGGCCACTTCTCGCGCCTCCCGGACGTCGGGCCGGTCGCGGAGGTGCTCGGTCTGGTCCAGGAGGGAGAGCTGATTGGCCACTGACCCGAGAGCGGACGCCGCCTCACCGACAGGCCCGACAGCGGCGGCGAAGCTGGCGATGACCCGCGCAGTGTGGGCATCCCGGTCCTGGCTGACGGCACGGAAGAGGACCTCGTGGCCCAAGTCGGTCATCATTTCTCCGAGTTCGGAGATCTGCCTGGCCACAACGACGCTGTCCGGCGCACGGCGGGGAGGTCCGGGTACCGGCAGTTTGTCGCGCTGGGCATCGAAGGCGGATGCGGTGGCGCGCAGGGCGCGGGCATCGGCCAGAGGCGTGTTGTTCACGGTGAATCCCAAGGAGGAGGACGAGCGAAGGGCGGGCGAAGGGGTTTAGCCGTGTCCGCGAGAGGGCGGTCGCACGGCGGCCGGGCTGGGGGCAGCGCCAGGCGGGGCCGAGGAGGACGAGACCGGGCGCGGTGCGCTGCGGGCGAGGGCGGCGTGCACCTGCGCAGAAGGGGGCCCGTTCGGCGAAGGAGCCGGGGAGGTTGGAGCGGGGCGGCCGTTCGCGGCCTGCCAGCGGGTGCGCACTTCGTCGAGTGGAGCGAGCGTGTACAGGGCGTGATTGATGAGCCGCCCGGGGGCCAGAGCCTCATCCTCCGCCAGAGCCCGGATGGCACGCGCGGAGGCTGCCGCGGTGCGGGTGACGGAGGAGCGCACCACCTGCTCGCCGAGCCATTCGGCGCTGCCAGGACCCACGCCGTCGCAGATGGCGGCGATCTGGCCGGGCGACAGCGTGCCGTCGGCCAGCAGGCCGCGTCGCTGGGCCTCCCAGAGCAGGGTGATCCGATCGATGGGCTCGCCCCGGTGATGCAGTGCACCGAGGCACCGGTAGACCTCCCCGCGGGCGGGGTCGGCGAAGTCGTCCGGCCGCAGCCAGCCCACCACCTCGTCCATGCCCTTCGGCCGCTCGGCCAGGACGCCGAGAAGGATCTGCTCCTCCTCGGCGCCCTTTGCCCAACCGGGCGGCGGAGCCGCGGCCGGACTGGAGGCCGGCGGGGTACCAGGGTCTACTGGGCGTGGTTCGGTGCCCCACCGTCGCGCGAGATCGGTGAGCACGTCGCGCAGCACGTCCGCGCAGCGCAGCGCTCCCTCGACCTCTCGCTGCAGGGCGTCCGCGCGGGCAGCCTGATGCAGGCGGATCGCGTGCGCGGTGACGCTGCGGTGGATCGCGCCCTCCAGCACCATCCGCCCGTACACCGGGGCATGTGCGGGGCGTGGACAGGCGGAGATCAGGGTGTGGGCGTGCGACGCGGTCAGCCCTCGGACGTGTCGGCCCGCCTCCGCTACCGCATCGGTCACCCACGACAGCGGCACAGCGTTCTCGGCCGCCGACGTCGGGTGGCGGTCGGCATGGAGCTTGCGCACCGCGGCGAACAGGGCTCGGTGGACGGGGCGGTGGAAATGCTCCGGGGTGAGCCAGCCGAGCTGTCGAAGCTGGCTGGGGTCGAGCAGTACCGCGCCGAGCACCGCCTGTTCGGCTTCCAGCAGCGGGCTCATCGCCGCCTCCCATCGGGACGGGCCGGAGGCTGGTCCTGTTGGACGGGGCGGCCAGCGACAGCCTGGTCGGCCGCCGCCATCGCGGTGGCAAAGCGGTTCAGCTGGCCGGTGAACACCGGATCCGTAACGGCGACGGAGCCGGACTCGGCGACCAGCCACCACCAGCCATCGCGCCGGACGGCTGGTGACTGCCCGAGAGGTCCGGAGGGCACCGAGGACGGGAGGGGACCGGACGCGAGGACGCTCATGCCGCCTGCCCGAAGTCGTCACGGGTCTTGGCCTGGGCCCGCTCGGTGATGGCCTTCGTCGCGCGGACCGAGGCCGGACCGATCACCTTGGCGAAGCGCTCCTTGTACCAGGGCTTCAGGTCGAGCATGGCAACTCGGATGCCGGTGGCCAGGAGCAGCGCCTTGCCCTTGGGGAGGGCACGGATCACATCGGGCGGCAGAATCCGCTCGGTACGCATGCTCACCGTCGTGGACTTGCCGCCCCCGCTCATCGACACCGAGGTGGTCTGGACCTCGTGATCACCGCCCTGCCTGCTGATGCGGTCGGCGAAGTCGGCATCATCCACGCCAGATCCGACGATCTTGATGGTGGCGGCGGACCAGAGCGCGTCCATCCCGGCATCGCCCCAGCACCGCTGCCCCTGACGGTAGGACTGCAGGATCGTCATCGGGATCACGCCCCGGGAGCCCAAGTGGCTGTAGAGGTCGGGTAGATCGGAGATTCGGCAGACGTTGGCGGCCTCGTCGAGTACGCACAGGGCGGGCGGGTCGAGCCGTCCGCCGGAGCGCTCGGCGACGATCACCGCGGCGCGCATCACGGCGTCGGCCGCAGCGGCGATGATCGCGCTTGCGCTGCCGCCGCCGTCCTTGCTGAGCAGGTACAGCGTGTCGCGGGAGGTGGCGAAGCGAGCGGGCTTGAACTCGGGAAGGTCCGGGCTGGGGGTGACCCAGGCAACGACCTCCGGGTCGAGCAGGCAGCTCGCGTACTGCCGCGCGGTCTCGAAGATGCCGTCGCGGGTCTCGGTCGCGCCGGAGACGGTTCCCTGGAGCTGGGCGGCGACCGCTTCGTGGCCGGCTTCGGTGAGCAGGTCCACCGGGGTGCGGTCCGCGGGCGAGGCGAGCCAGGCCGAGACGTCGGTGATCGGCCGCCGGTGGCTGGCAGCAGCCAGGAACAACGCGCCCAACGTGTTGCTCGCGGCGGTGGACCAGAAGTCGGTGCCGTTCGACTCGTCCACGCTCGCCGTGGCGAAGTGTCCGGCCAGCCGTTTTGCCCCGGCCAGGTCGCGGGCGTCGGCCAGGATGTCCCACCACATCTCGCGCGGGTGGTGGGCGATCTGCTGGGGGTCGAGGGTCCAGATCGTGCCTACCTCGGCGCGAGCGTCCACCGTCGCGGTGAAGGCATCGTTGGCCGCCTTGTTGCTGGTGAGCAGGACCGGGCCGGGCGCTGCGAGGATCGCGGGGATAGCCAGGGTGGAGGTCTTGCCGCTGCGCGGAGCCATGATCGCGACGATCACGTCCTCCCAGGACGCGCGGACCTCGGCCCGCCCCCGGGAGAGGGTGCCCAGCAGGACGCCTCGGTCAGCAGGGGCGACCTCTTTTACACTCCCGGCCGCTCAGGGACGGCCGCAGGCTCCGGGCCTTGGCGGTGATCTGCTTGTCCAGCAGCGGGGCGAGGTCAGACTTCCCCGCGAGGCCCTTCTGCGCGCCACCGCGCACCCGCACCCACAGCACCAGGCCGAGGACGGCGAGGCAGACGGACAGCAGGCCGGGGACGATCCGCGCGCCGACCAGCAGGGCCGTCGGGCCCAGATGCGGCCACAGAGCCTCGGGACGAAGCAGCGCATCGGTGACCGCAAACGGGGTCCAAGGGCCGCTGCCAACAGCGGAGTTGATGATGTTGGCGGTCAGCCAGGCGAGCGAGCCGAAGGTGAACGCGAGGCCGAGTATGGCGAAGAGGAGATAGAGGAGCGCGTCCGACCCGGTGGTGGTCGAGGGCGCGCTGGTACGCGGTGCGGGCATGAGCGTGGTTCCTGAAAGTGAGCGGGCGGGGGCGGGGCGCGCTCGGCTCTCGTACCGTTCATGGGTCTACTCCTGGGGCTCGAAGGAAACGTTCAGCGAGGTCGGCTGGCGGGGCGCGACGCGGGCGGAGGCGGCCCGGCGGCCGGCGGGCTGCCGGTCGACAGCGTTGGACCGGCATGCGGTGAGGACGAACGGGCGGCCCGCTGCCGGTCCGCTTCGGGACTGCGAACGGACGACGGTGCGGGGATCGCTTCGGCACCGAGGACATCGTCGAGCATCTCCCTCGTCCGCAGGACGTTGACTCTCTCGTGGTGCCTGGGGTCGGTGCGCTCGGCAGGACACGCGGCGACCCCGTCCACCGCGACCTCCAACTGCTCCTGAACGTCCCGGAGCATGCCGTAGGCGGCGGCCAGCCGGGTCCAGGTCTCGAAAGTCGGGTTGTGGTGAGGGTCGTCGAACGTCAGACGGACGCGGGTCCAGTCGGCGGCAGCGGCGACGAGTTCGGTCAGCTCAGGCAAAGCCCCGACCAGCGCGCCGTTGACCTCCTCGATGATCCCGGCCACTTCGTTGGGTGTGGCGTCCTCGGTAAGGCGGGCGATCATCCCGCGGACGGAGTACGGGTCGGAGGACGCACTGGGCAGATGCCGCACCTGCAACCGCTTGTCGGAGCTGGGTGCCACGCTGCGGTCGGCGAGCCGGATGTTGTGCTGCATCGCGGAGTCGACGGCCTCGCCGATGCTGGAGTAGTACTCGGGCACGCTTCCTCCTCGTTGATTGACGTGAACGGCCACGCGGCAGGCCGACGGCTGACGTTGACGAAGATGACCTGGGTCACCGCCGGGGGCCCGAGAAGCGCGGCGAGTGTCCGGTCGCGTTGTACTGCGCTGTTTCGGAGCCGGGCGTCGAGGAGACCTTGGCCTTGGCCGCTGCAGGCGACGTGGCCAGAGCGGCGCCCTGATGATCGGGCAGCTCCGAGGACCGCGTCCGCGCCTCGGTCAGGTCCTGGGACGCGGTGCCTACCCGACGCAGCTGGGCCTCGGAGCCGACGAGTTCGGATTGTGCGCCCCTGACGTACTCGGAGGCGTAGTCGAAGCGACAAGCGAGGTCGTATGCCTCATCGTCGAGGTCGTAGATCTGCTCGATCTGCTCGCCCGTCACCTCCAGCGCCTCCCGCACGCGCTCCAGGACACCGTGCTCGGGGTGAAGAAGACGGTCGACCGCCCGCTGAAGGTCGGCCCCGTTCTCGGCCGCCCTGATCCGGTCCGTGATCCGCAGGAGTTCCGCCCCCGCGGTATAGGGCCCGAGGACAGGCGCCGGGGGGCTCAACCGCGCCGCGTCCAGGGAGGACGGGAGAGTGACGTGGTACCGGGCGGCACGGAGCATTTCGGCCGCGTGGGTGGCGATGGCGACCTTGTCGGCGTCCGGGGTGGTGGTGGGAAGGCGATGGCGCCGGCCGTGCCAGTCCGAGATCTGCTGGAAGCCGGCGTGCTTGAGGAGGCTGGCGGAGAGATCGTCGGTAGCACCCTTTGCCACGACGCTGCCGCTGAACTCGTGGGTGATGATAATCGGAGGGACAGGCACGTTGATCTCCTGGGCGTGGAGTTCGGGTATGGATCGGTGAGCCAGTGGCCCATCTCGCGGAGAGGACAAGGGAGGGCGAACAGAACCCGGGGGACCGGGCCGTGGGGAAGAGGATCTGCAGAATCCGCGATTTGGCCCGGCCGGAGATCGCTGGTAGATGCCGCCACTCATCCCGGGGCGTCCAGGCCGTGGTCGCAGGTGAAGCTCGCGCAGGCGGCGCGGGCGAAGTGAGCGTCGTAGTGCAACCGGGCCCAGCGGCCGTCCTGCCGTATGACGGTGGCGACGATGTCGAGCCCGTCGGCCTGGTTGCGCAGGGCCACCCACCGGCAGGCCGCCGGGTCGGCGTCCGGCTCGATGCCCGTGGCGTCGAGGACCTCGCGCGTCAGCTCGAACCAGTCATCGTCGTCGAGTTCCACGTCGGTGTTGTTGCGGATGGAGCAGTGCCAGGTCAGGCGTCGGCCGGCGGCGTGGCCGGTCCGCGGTTTCCGTAGGGCGATCGGCTCGTCGAGATCCGATGCCAGGTCAGGAAGGGCGACGGTCTCCTGGGCGGTCAGCTCCGGGGACCACGCGGTGAGCAGGTAGGGAGCGAAGCCCGGATCGGTCCGGTGGAGGCGGCTGAGGAGATCCGTGGTGCTTTCGGTGCGCCGGACTTCGCAGTGCAGGGGGTACTTGGGCATCGGGTATCCAGGTCGCGGGCGTGGAGGGTGGAGCCGGTGCCCCGCCGCAGCGGGACGCCGGGCGGTCAGAAGCGGGGGGGGGGGTCTCGGTCGGCCGGTCGGCCTCGGTGGCGGCCTGGAGCAGCTCGGTGAGGTCGTCGGGCTCGGAGGAGCGCTGATCGATCCACCACCCGGCGCGGGTGACGGTGCGAGCGGCCTCCTTGATCTCCTCCCACTCCGTCTCACTGGCCGCGCCTTCGAGGACCAGGGTGGTGTAGGCGCCGGCCAGGACCTGACGGCGACAGCGCACACCCCATGCGACGGCTCGCTCGGTCCCCTCCAGAGGCGGCATCCGGTACCGCTGCGACCAGGCTTCGGATGCGGACTGCTCTTCGGACCGCTTGGCCTTCAGCCAGGCGGCCTTGTCCTGCTCGTCGTCCTCCTTGGAGGCCCGCCAGCAGTCGGTGCACGCCTGCTTGGCGAGCCACTCGGCAAACCCCGCGCGACGGTCGGCCGCCCGGTCGGACAGATCACGGTCAGCCTGGTGACCGCAGGAGTGAGCGATCGGCCATGGCCTCACTGAAAACGCTCACTGGGCCAGGGTTGCCTCGGTGGCGAGGGCTTGGCTATTCCACTATTCTGCGGCGTCGTCGTCAATCTCCCCGCGCAGCCTTAGTGATGCGTCAGGAAGTTCTTCGACGAGACGAAAGATCTCGCTGATTTCACTACGACGAAGGTTCCTGAGGAGCGGGATGGCGCTCTGCATAAACTCCGAGAGGTAAATCTTGGCCACGGTACGGCCTGTCGCAGCGCGCTTGGTCAGGTCGCACTTGATGTGCCTAGTCGGGCCGAGAGAGATGACCGCCGATCGAACCGATGACCTCCGCCCGAGGGCACTTCTTAGGTCTTCGAGAATCACCTCGGTGCTCAGGCCGAGAGGCGGCGCCGTGTACTCGATCTGCCCACCCGTCGCAGACTCGATCGCAAGCTCACTGATGGCCAATCCGGCCTCGGTGGCTCGGTCGAGCAGTTCGGGCAGATCGACACTGCCGTCCTCAATCTCTTCCATGAAGTCCATGGTGGAGATGGCGCCGACAGAGAAGAGGGCGCGGTATCGGTTAGTCGTGTACCCGAGGATGCCCGAGTGGGTGAACCAGCGCGGCTCGCTTCCGTACTCACTCTCAGCGAGAGCACTGGAGACGCGGCAGCTTTTCGCCTTGAAGCGGTCCAGGTTCGCCCGGACGAGCCTTTGGAGGTTGGCAGAGCTGGCTGGCATCTCGATCTCGCACAACTGGGCCAGAGAGACGCCGGAGCCGATGCGCTGCCAGAATTCCTCATCCTCCGCTACCGCGATTTCAAGGAGTAGCTTCAAGCCTTCCGCGTCTAGGTCTGGGCGAACGTCCGTGGTGCCTGGGAAGCTCGCAGGAGATGCGCCGGAGCCCAGCCAGACGGCGTGAAGTAGCCGGGTGAACTGGTCGGCGTGTGACGGGTCAAGCAGCGACTCGGCAGCCTCGACAGCTCCCCGGGTCTGGTCCACCTCGGCCCGCTGAGCGCCAGCGAACCCCAAGCCAACGGCGTCACTCGTACACCGCGCCCTGGTCTGGTCGACCAGGCCCTTGCCGCCCTGTAGCACGGCGCGTGAGAGCAGCCCCAGCACCGGGCGCTCTCGCCGGTCAGCCGAGAAGGTATTAAGGCTGGCGGGGTCAGCGACTAGCGTTTGGGCGTTCGCAGATTCGCGTCCCAGCTCCGAGGTGTTGCCCTGGTCTCTCAGCGGCGCGAGCGGCATGAGGATCGGCTTGCGCTCCGAGATGACCTCGATGTCTTCCCTAAGATACTGGGGATTGGTACTTGTTCTGAGGAACACCTGACGTTCTTCTTTGCTCCCGTCCCATCGGAGTACAAGGTCAGGTGCGAAGGTGTGATTGAAATACTCGGTCGACTCGATCCTGACTGCTTCGTCTGACGAGCGAATGTTGTCAATTACCGCCCGCTTGATAGATTGCACGTTCTCAGCTGGGTCGCCTCCCATGAGATTGGAGATGGCGAGAGAGTATTCACTCATCAGAGTTCCCCGTTCTCGATTTGGTGAGCTACGATGAGCGCGCGGTGCTTCGGAGTGATAACCAGTTGCTCTTGTTTCTTATCGAGCACGATAACCCAAAGGCGGCCAGCCACGTCTTCGACAAGATCTTGATCGATTTGGGTCTTGGCCTCGTCAATGTCTTCGGTGTCGAAAACTCTCGCTGTATTGCGCGGTAGGAGTAGGCCCTCAGTTACGGCAGTCGGCGTACATAGACTCTTCCATTTCCCCATCCGAAAAGGGTGCCAGGTGATCCATATGAAGTGGTCCGCTAGGCGATGTTCGTCCCGGCGGGTCAGGTAGCATTTAGCAACCCAGTCGTCGTAGTGAGAACCTTGATCTTGGGCATCCTTGTAATTTTTGCACTCCGCGACGAAAAAATGTCCCTCGAATTCTCCGCCGCTGAGAATCCCGCCTACGTCGAACGAATACGGTTGTTGATCGCCATGCGGCCAGTTGAAGTCAAGGCGAGATGCAAGAACCTCGTCCTCGTTCGTCCACGACTTAGTAACCCGCGTGGTCGAGTCGAGCCATCGCTTCGCCCGCCTTGCGCCGTCTGCCCCTTTTTGATGCATCGCTTCCCCTGGCATGTGGCGATGCTAGCCGTGCTCGCCGTCACTTGTAGCCACTTGATTGCGACTCGTTACGTCAGGTCGATGCCGACCCGCTCGGCGAGAAGCCGGATCACTCGGACTGCTTCGTCGGCCCAGGAGTTCCGGACCTTGATGGGCGCGCGACCGTAGCGGTCCAGGTCTCCTTGGTATGGCAGGGCAGGAACCTCAATGAGTACACCACCGTCGCCCTCGGCGAGAAACGCCTCCGCATCCGGAGCACCCCCTCCCTGAGAACCGTTTCAAGGCCCCGCCCGAGCCTCTGCTTCTCATCCTTGGTGTACCTGGACCACTCGCGCACGCGCACGCTGACTCCCCCTCGATGGCCGGGCCTAGTGGCCGGGACGGCGACTCTATTCCGCTGCCCTGACATGTCTGCCGAGCGGGCGTATCAAGACTTCACCGAGCGGGACGGGACCGCCCGCGTTGCCGGGGTGCGCGCACCGGCGGGCACTGTCGGGACCGGGCAAGACCGGCGCGGCACTGGGTATTCCGCACCTTGGAGCATCCCGCTGTACCAGCAACGGCCATGGGAACTTCTCCTTACGGGAGTTGGGGGTTAGCGGGTGCGGGAGAACGCGATGCGAGGGTCGACCGGCCGGGCCGCCGCAGCAGAGGTGGCGGGAGAGGCAACCGGAGCTGTGCCCGGGAGGCCGGCACGGGCTGGGCTGGCGGCGAGCGCGGCGGCACTGATGGGGGACGCGCGGGCGGTGAAGCCTTGGCCGCGCCCGTGGTTCGCGTTCGTTGCGGGCGTCGGGCGGCGGCGCGTTGCTGCATCCTGAGCGAGGGCGGGCTGGGCCGCGATCTGGAGACCGGATCGGTGCATCGATACCGTGGCGTTGGCGACCTTTTCCAGGGCTTCGCTGCGGTTGATGGTGATGGGCAGCGTGTAGATGTCCAGGGCCTGGTCGTGCTGCCAGCCGTGCTCTTCCAGGAGCCGACCGCCGAGCGCGCGGGAGCGGTCATCGGTGGCCGCGACGATGCCGAGCTGCGGATGCTCGGCGAAAGCGAGGTCGGGTTCTATGCGCGGGGGCCGGTCACGGGAAGGAGCCGCTTCGGGGGACAGGGAGGGGTCGAACGCGGGATCCACGTCGACCTGGTAGCCGGCCTTGCGCAGTAGTTCGACGGCCCGGGTGACGCGGCCCTGTCCATCACGCTGTTGATCGGCCAGTGCGTAGAGCTTCGGGTGATCCGGGACGGGGTGGAAGTCGAACCCCTTCAGCATCCATGCGCTGGCCGCAAGGTGCTTCGGGTTCGCGGCGACGATGCCGTAGTCGGGGTGACGGCCGAAGGCGACATCGGGAAGCGAATCGTGATCGGGGGCGGGCATAGCTGATCCATCCGGTGCTGGCTCGTACAGAGGGGCAGTCGAGGGCCGGGATGGTTCTGCTGGTGCGGGACATGGAGGACTCCGAAGAAGGAACGAGGGCAGGGCGGCAGCGAGGAGCGCGGCCGAAGCCGCTGGCAGGCCGAGAGCAACCCGGCCGCGTTGAGATGAGGATCCGGGGATCGGCCGGTTTGGCCGCGCCGCAAGTCGGTGATATGCGCGTCAGCGGGAACGGCCCGGGGCCGTCGGAGTCGGCGCCGGGGGTGCAGAGGGCGAAGCGGGTAGTGCCCCGCGGTTGCCGGCGGCGGATCGAGCCAGGGCCACCCGCGCACGGTCGGTCTGCGAGGGCTGATCGGAATCCGCCCGGCCCGCCAGGTAGTCGGCAGCTCGAACCAGCGCCGGACCCTGGAAGGACAGCTCGTCCGCGTACCGCCAGCCGTCGGCATTCCGGATTCGCTCCGCTTGGCTCTCGTAGATCTTCCGCGAGCCCGGAAGGGAGGCGTCCATGAGCGCCATGATCTGGTCCCATTCGTGCCGGAGCTGGCCTGCTCGTTCCAGAGTGGTGTCGATCCCGTGCAGCCGGTGGAGGTCGTCGCTGATCGGCCCCTCGACGTAGTCGGCACCGCTGGCGGTGGCGCGGACACTGGCCCGGACCTCGGGGCCGTGGGCGAGGAAGACCTCAACGTGCTCCCACGCTTCGGCGTCGCGTTTCGCCATGCCGTCCGGGTAGCTCTCCTCGTCGATGGGCCAGTTGTCGTGGTCGCAGGACGAGTCCGATGCTGCGTCCCAGGCGTCGGACGCCCGCTCGATGCCGGCAGCGGCCGAGGCCAGCGCCGGGATGTGCAGCCGCCAGGCCAGGTGATCGGTGATCGCCGGGGACCGGTCCTCAGCGGGAGAAGTGGGAGAAGTGGACATGATCGTTCCTTGTTCTGTGCCGGTCGTCACCGCGAACGCGGCAGCGAACGGACGGGGGGCGACGGCAGGGGAGCAGGTGCCTCGGTCGGACCGAGGCAAGCCCCTCGTGCTGAGGCGGCCGGGGAGGCACGGGCTGCCGCTGCCGTTCGATGCGAGCCGGGGCGGATCTCGTGGGATATGCCCTCCCTCACGAGGTGCAGCTCCTCGCCGAGGTCGGCCAGGCGCCCGGCGAGGACGGCCAGCTCGGCGGCGCTGCCGCGGGCGCCGTGAGCGCGGCACCATTCCGAGGCGGTTTCGAGCATCTGGTGCAGCCCGGCCACCGTGCCGAAATCCCCCGTGACCACCGTGGAGAACAGCTCGTCGAACTCCTCGGGCCGGGCGGCGGCAAGACGGTCGTTCCAGCAGGCCGACCGGCCGCCGATGTCCGAACTGCCGGTCGAGGTGCGGACTTCTCCGAGCGTTCGGTGTTCTGCCCGCGCTACGGTGGACGACATGAGGTAACTCCCCTTCAGTGCAAGCTGGTTGGGCTAGGCGGCCATGCGGGCGTCGGTGTCGAACAGCTTGCGCTCGGCGGGGTGCAGGACGTGTTGCGTGATGAAGCTGCGGCCGGCGACTTTCCATAGGCCCCGGCCCTTGGTCAGGGCGGACACGGCCTGGGTTTCGACGCCGGTCAGGCCGAGCAGCGAAGCGGCGGCGGTGAGCTGGTCGGGCTCCTGGCGGTAGATGATGCGGGTGGAGCAGTCGGCCAGGAGGCCCTCGGCCAGGACTCGGCCGCGCGAGCCGGCGTCGCCCGCCGAGAGCAGGTCCGACAGCCGGTGGATGATCATGAGATTCGCGATGCCGAGCCCTCGGCTGAGCTTCCACTGTGACTGCATCCGCTCCAGCAGGCCGATGTGCCTCAGCAACCTCCAGGCTTCGTCGTAGATCACCCAGCGTCGGCCGCCGTCGGGGTCGGCGAGGGCGGACTCCATCCACGCGCTCGCGCAGGTCATCGCCAGCACCAAGGCCGTGTCGTCGCCACCGCCGCTGAGGCGGGAGAGGTCGATGGACAGCATCGGCGTGGTCGGGTCGAATGCCACGGTGCTCGGGGCGTCGAACATGCCGCTCAAGTCGCCGTGCACCAGTCGGCGCAGGGCGTGCGCGAGGTCCTGAGCGGCTGGCCCCAGGTGTCCGGTCTGGTTGCCGAGGGCTCGGTCGAGGCGTTCGGGTGAGCCGAGGGCGTGCGCGATGTCGCCGAGCAGCGGCACCGTGCTGCTGGCGTCCGCTTCGGTGACGACCAGGTCGAGGGCGAGGTCCAGGGCGGTGTGCTCCATCGGCTGGAGATCGCGCTTGAGCACGGTGCGAGCCAGGCCGGCCAGGAGCAGCAGGCGGCGCTTTCGGACTTCGGTTGCCCAGTTGTCCTCGCTGACGGAGGCGGGCCGGGCCGGGGCGTCCAAGGGGTTCAACCTGCCCGGCAGCCCCGGCCCGAGCGCGATGGTGTGGCCGCCGAGGGCCTGGGCCACGGCCGTCCACTCGCCCTTCGGGTCGGAAGGGACGTAGATCCGGTAGCCGTGGGCGATCGACCTGGTGGCGATGGACTTCGCCAACGCCGACTTCCCCATGCCGATGATCCCGGCGAGGACCGCGTTGGGGTTCGTGAAGCCCTCGACCCGCCCGCTGCTGTACAGCGAGAACGGGTCGAAGCAGAACGCGGCCTCCGCGTGGACATCGCGCCCGATGAAGACCCCGTCCGCCCCCAGACCGCCCTCGGCCACGAAGGGGTAGGCGCCGGAGGCCGTGGCGGTGGTCATCCGGTGGGCGGGCAGGTGGAGCTTGCCGCCCCGTGCCGAGGAGGGGCCGGGGCGTCCGGACTGCGGGTAGGTCGGCAGCAGTTCCGGGGCGAGGGTTGCCTCGGTGCGGTGCTTGGGCGGTGTTCCGGCGAGGCGGGCCTGGCGGCGGGCTTCGGCGAAACCGGCGCGGGCGGCCCTCCGCCGAGCGCGTGATGCCTTGCGGGGGACGAACAGGGGGGAGGCGCTGGCGCGGGTGCGGGGCATGAACGTTTCTCCAGAACGGATGGCGGTCAGCGGCGGACGAGGCCGGTGAACGGCGCGTGCAGGTCGGCCGGGGTGGTGCGGCGGCGCACCAGGTGCGCGGTGCGCTGGTGGCGCTGGCAGATGGTCAGCTCCGGCGCCCCTTCGGGCAGGCCGGCCTTGCATGCCTCGCGATCCGGGACTTCGCCGGAGTCCGGCCGGGGTGCCGCGTGGTAGGCGGCGTGGATGTGGTTGGCGGCCTGCCAGATGCGGGTGCGGGCGGCGCGGAGCGGGTCGCCTTCGGCCGGGACGAGCTGCCCGACACGAACGGCATGGGCGTCGAGCAGCCCGTGCAGCGAGACGAGGTGGGAGTGCAGGGCGTCCAGTTCGGCGCGGGTGGTGACGAGGGGGCCGTTCGGGAGGTTGAGCGCGCGGTGGAAGTCGAGCGCGGCGGTGGCGAAGGGCACGAAGTCCTCCGCGATCGGGCTGGCGGTGCAGGACATGAGGAGGTTCTCTCAGAGGGAGGGACGGCCGGGATCAAGCGGCGAGAGCGAGCGGCATGGCGGCGGCGGTGAAAGCCTCGGCCTGCTGCCAGGTGAGCGGCCGGAGGTCGAGCTGGGCGCCGACGGCGGCGGTCTCCACGACCGCGCAGGCGGAACGGAGTTCTTCCTCGGAATCGGCCGAGACGGTCAGCAGACCGGTCAAGGCGACATCCGCATGGCCCGCGATGAGCTGACGCTCCCGCGACTTGATGTCCTGGTACTCGATCGAGTCCGCCTCGGAGTCGACCTGCCCGCGCCGGGCCCGCTCGGCGGCATCCGCGATCACGCTGGCCTTCCTGCGCTGGACATCACGCAGGGCGGCGTCCAGCCCCTTCGGCTCGTAGGAGAGCGACAGCGTCCGCCGGACCCCACCGGTGAACAGGAGCTGATGCAGGAATCCGGCCGACGTCTCGGTCCTGGGCCAGTTCTCCACCCAGTACGTGGCGTGGACGGCCGTATCGGTCGTGATGTGGTCCGACTTCTCGACGACCACGACGGGGCCGGCAGCGGTGGGCTCGGCCTCGGGACGACCGGTGGCGGACCAACGGTCCAGCGATGCGAGGGCCTTCGGGTCGTACGCTGTCCGTACGACAGCCGCGATCTCGCGGGCGGTGAGCCACCCGGTGGGGGTGAGGCCGGCGGTCCGAGCGGCCTGGTCGAAGGTGGAGGTCAGCTGTCCCAGGACGCTGAACGCTCCGGTCAGTCCGCCTCCGGCCTGGTTGATCAGCCGGCGCGCCGCCTTGATGTCGAGCGACACCGCGACGTACGCCTCGTGCGGCGCTGCGGCCGGGCCCGCGCTCTTGACCAGTTCGCTGTAGATCGTGCCGGCCACGGGGGCATGGGGTCGGCCGTGCTCCTCCCAGTAGCGGCGCAGGGCGTCGCCGGAGTCCGGGACGGTGCGCTCGATCACCTGGATGCGGGCGACCTGCCTGGTCCGGGCGAGCGCGGCCAGCGCGCGTCCCCAGCCGCCCACGTTGGCCTGCTGGGTGCCCGGGTCGAGCAGCGCGTAGGCGCGGGAAGAGACCTTGACCACGGCGGTCAGCGTGCCGGCATGGGGGTCGTGGACCGCACCGTATCGGCGGTCGGGAGCGGTGACCACGCGCAGGCTGGCCGCGGTGCCGGGCAGATGGAGCAGCCCTTCACGAGCCGGTCGGCGGGAGGGCCGGGTGAGCCAGACGAGCTGCCCTCGCATCCGGCGCAGGACGTACCGGGTGGCGATCGGAACCCAGTCCGCCAGGGCGCGGCCTCGGTGGCGAACGAAGACGAGGAGGGCGATGGCGGCCCACAGGGGGATGAGTTCGAGAGCGCCGACCACGCCGCGGGTGAGGACCACGGCGAGCAGAAGAAGGCCGGTCAGGCCCGCGACGACCAGTTGCGGGGCGGTCAGGCCGAGCAGGATGCCGCGCCTGCTGCGGTGGGGAAACTTCACGGTGGCCGTGGCTTCGGCTTGGTGCTTGCCGGACATGAGGGTTCCAGACGGTGGGAGCGGGCGGAGGGCGGGGCGCGCGGCGCTCTTCTGGAGGTCATGGCGAGGCTCCTCTGGTGGTCGGTCGGGAGAGGTGGGGGCGGGCTGGGTGTGCAGCCCGCCCCCGGATGTGATCGGTCAGGTGCCCGAAGGCGGTGGTGCGGCCGGATCGCCGGTGCCCACGTAGGTCACGCTGGCGCCCGGAGCCGACGCGCCAGCGACGCTGACGGGTACCCCGGCAGTCCCTGCTTCGTCTTCGTGGGGGCGTGTGATGAGCGGTGGGATGCCGGGTCGCTGAATCAGGGCCCGGCCTTTGTCGCCCTGCGCGTTTGGATCCTCGCCGTACCGGAACCGGGTCTGTGGCGTGGGCAGTCCGGCGTCGATGCCCTCCTTGCTGAGAGTGCTGCCGGAGGGGTTGATCCCGGAGGCGACGCCATCGGCACCGGCGCCGGGAACCTGGCTCGGACCCTGTGGCGCAGGTGCGCGCGTGCCGGCCTGCATCGCCAGGCCGCCCGCGGTCTTCGCCGCCCCAGCGGCGACCGCCATACCGGCAACACCGGTGCGGTGCAGGTCGTCCTGGCCGCCGCCTTCGCTGGCCCAGTGCACGAACCTGTACGTCGCGTACGGGCACAACAGGACCAGCACCATCACGACGATGCCTGCCAGCGCGTCGGACAACGCGGCCATACCGTCGTGGGCATCGGCCTTGCCCATCGCCGAGACGCCGATGAGGAAGACCACGGTCATCAGGAGTTTCGACACGACCAGGGTGGCGGTCGCCTCGATCCAGCCACGCCGCCATCGCTTGGCGACCTCCCAGCCGCCCCCGGCGCCGGCGAAGACGGCCAGCGCGACCAGGACCAGGACGCCGACCTTGCGGGCGACCATCACGCCCCAGTACAGGAACGCGCCGATCGCGCAGCCGAGTGCGACCAGGCTGGGGACGCCCCAGCCGAGGCCGTACATCGCCCCCAGTTCGTTGACCTTGATCACGCGGCGGATCGCGTCGTCTACCGAGGTGTTGGCCGCCTGGAAAAGGCCGTTGGACAAGGCATCGACCACGGTGATGGCGACGCTGGTGAAGGCGATGGCGCAGAAGCTGAACAGGACGCCGGTCATGGTGCCGATCGCGGCTTGAGCCAGGGCGCGTTCGTCTCGCCGCCAGGCCGCGAACATCAACTGGAGGCAGAACGTGCCGACGGTCAGCGCGAGCCCGATGGGCAGCAGCAGCTCGTAGTTGTCCCGGAACCACCCGGCATTGAGGTCGATGGCGGTCGTCTCGTTGACGGCCGTGGCAGCGAGATCCGCCGCGCTGGCCGCCAGTTCACCTGCCGACTTCGCGATCCACGCGCCGATACCGTCGGTGACGGCTCCTGCGGGGTTGGCGGCGAAGTCGACGGCGCCGCACACCTTGTCCATCAGCGGGAAGTCGCAGACTGCCATGGTGATACCTCCTTCCTGGGGTCAGGGCGCGACGGACGGCATGACGCCGACCAAGGCGCAGGGCTGGTGGGGACGGCACTGGACCGCGAGGGTGGTGGTACGGCTCTCCGCACCGCCGGCGTGCGAGCCCTTCCAGGCGATCGACTGCTTGCCGGAGACCGTGACGGCGTAGATGTACGCCTGTGTGATCGCCCCGGGATCGGACTGAAGAGCACGGGTGAAGGAGTCCGGGAAGTGCCCCTCGTGGACCTTGGCGGTGGCGAACTGGCGGTTGGCGGCCATCTCCTTCCACAGCACGGCCGAGGGGACGACCTTGTCGACCGACCCCAGATCGGCGTACTTGTCCTCGGCGGTCAGCCACCCGCGCAGAGCGGTCCGCAGCTCCGCACGCGAGTACGCGCGCGTGTCGTAGGACCACAGCGCTGCCGCGGCGGACTCCCCGAACGCGATCGGGTCATGGGTCTTCGGAGGACCCGGCAGGGCACGAGGGCGGCTGCGCGGTGCGGACGAAGCGGTCGAGGGGGCCGTGGGCGAACTCGTTTGGACAGCAGGGGCTTTGGAGGGGCTCCTGCCATCGCGGGTGAGGTACGCGGCCAGGCCGGCGAGGGCGACAAGCACCACCAGGACAACGGTGCCGAGCAGCGCCCGGCGGCGCACGCGAGATGCGCCGCCGGGGTGGGTGGAGTGCTGAGCCATCAGTGGACCTGCGTCCCGAGCGTGCTGAAGAAGGCCACCACGCTGTTCGCCGCGCCCAGCAGGAGGGCCGAGCCGGCGCTCACCAGCACGCCCTTCTTCCCGTTCGCCTCCGCCTGGTGGCCGCCCGAGTGGTGGCCCCAGGCCCATACGCCCGCGCTGACGGCGAGGGCGCCGACCACGGCGATGAGGCCGAAGAGGTTGATCGAGCCCATCACCTGCTTGAGGACGTTAAGGCCCGGCAGGCCGCCCTCGTTCGGCTTGATCCCAGGATCGTAGGCGAGCTGTATGACCTGGTCAGCGAGATGCATGGGGAACTCCAATTCGATTTACTGCACGCCAAAGCCCCAGAGGGTGGAGCGGCGGTGCGAGAAGAGGGGGGAGAAGGAGGGAAGAGAGAAATCGCCGGTCAGACGACTCGGCGGGCCGCGAGAATCTGCGGCTTCCAGGACGCGAGGGTCGCGATGCGGACCACGTCGCCGGTGTGCGGGGCGTGGACGACCAGACCTCGGCCGATGACCATGCCGACGTGCTCCGGACGGGACACGATGCCCTCGGTGAACACCAGGTCGCCCGGCTCCAGCGAGCCGACCGAGACCGGCTTGCCGTCCTTGACCTGCGTGTACGTCGTCCGAGACAGGGCGACCCCGGCAGCCTTGTACGACTGCTGCATCAGGGACGAGCAGTCACACCGACGCATCGGCACCTTGCTGTGAGGAGCAGTGCAGTGCCCGCCCCACTGATACGGCGTGCCGAGCTGGCCGAGCGCCCACCGGATCGCCGTCCGGACCTTCGGCGGAGCATCGGCGGGGATCTTGTACCCAGCCGGCACCGCGCCGGGTGGAATGGTGCCGAAGTCGGTCCCGTCCCCGTCGGCCGCACAGCCGCCCGCGGTACCGGGCGAAGGACTGCCGGTGCTGGCCGAGCCGGACGGCGAAGGGCTCGGTGACGCGTCACCGGCCTTCGCCAGCGCGGGCACGATGGCCTTCTGCAGTGCGGTGGCCAAGGGCTCCCACTTGGCGTACGCCTCCGGGAAGCCCGACCGCTGCACCGCCTGAGCGGCCTGCGCGATGGACAGGGACTGCCAGCCCGAGACCTTCTGGAGTCCCTCGTAGAACGTGGTCGAGGTGTGCATCGGGTCGAGGATCTCGTTCGCCGTGCCCCAGCCCTGCGACGGACGTTGCTGGAACAACCCCAGGCTGTCACGGTCGCCGTAGGTCAGGTTCCGCAGGCCGCTTTCCTGCAGGGCGGTCGCCAGGGCCACGACCTGCCCCCGGGCCGGAATGTGCATCGCGACGCCGGTGGCCTGGATCTTCTTGGCGTTGGGCACCTGCTCGGCCGGATCGCTCAGCCCCGGCACGTGGACCGAGCCCTTGTCGCCGCCGTCCAGGATGGCCTTCACCTGAGCGGCGACAGCTGCGGCATCCACAGGCCGTGCACCGTCGGTCGAGCAGGAGGCCGACGCGGTCTCGGCGCCAAAGGCGAGGACGGGAACGGCCAGCAGCAGCGGACCGGTTGCGCAGAGACCGACAACGGCTCCAGTGGTCTTCTTCACCGCCGCCGCCGTTCACCAAGGTGGCGGCGATGGCCGGGTGCCGACGGTGGGTCGGGGCTATGGGGTTTCAGGGCATGCTGCATCGCAGCGGCTCCTCGGTGTTCGCAGGAGACGCGGTGCCGACTTCTCGTGCAAAGCCGTCGGCACCGCGCCGATGTGAATCCGCCTGTCGGGCGGGCCCGGGTCAAAGGAGTTGGTTGCTCCCGGACGCCGGTCTCAGGTCACGCGCGGCAGCCGGCCGCGCTCGTAATCTCAGGCAGTACACCGGCTCTCCTGACGGCGTGGGGAACGAGGGGAAACGCGCCTTCCGCATAGCTCGCTTGGACGAGACAACACGGATAAGCACAGGTCAACGGGGGTGAAGCGAGGCTTCGGCTCGGTGACAGGGCGAGACAGTAGACCGGGATTCCGGCCGCACCAAACGACTCCCGGGCCCCCGCCCGGAGCGCGGCTCACCTCGTTAGGTGCGGCCGGAAATCACGCCTAACATCCGGCACCACCCGCCCCGACGAGCGTTGTTGAACGCCGTCCGGAGCGGCCCCCCAGCCCTGCCATGCCCTGAAAGAGGCCCTGCACATGAGCTATACGCTGCACCGAGGCGACGCCCTCACCGTGCTCAAGTCCCTCCCGGACGAGAGCGTCCAGGCGGTGATCACCGACCCGCCGTACAACTCCGGCGGGCGGGCCAGCTCGGACCGCACCGGCCGTACCGCGCGAGCCAAGTACGTCACCAGCGGATCCGCGCACGACCTCGCCAACTTCCCCGGTGAGAACCGTGACCAGCGCTCGTACCGGGCCTGGCTGACCGACCTCCTCACCGAGGCGTACCGGGCATCGACCGAGCACGCGGTCGTCATGGTCTTCTCCGACTGGCGCCAGGGCCCGACCACGTCCGACGCCCTGCAGATGGCGGGGTGGACCTGGAGCGGCACGATCCCGTGGATCAAGCCCTCCAGCCGGCCCCGCAAGGGCGGGTTCAAGCAGGACTCCGAGTACATCCTGTGGGGCGTCAAGGGCAGCCTGGACAAGGACCGGGACCTGTACCTGCCCGGCCACTACATCGCTTCCCAGCCGCGTAAGGGCAGGGTGCACATCACCCAGAAGCCGGTCGAGATCATGCAGCAGCTCGTCCAGATCTGCCCCGAAGGCGGCACCGTCCTCGACCCCTTCACCGGAAGCGGGTCCACCGGCGTCGCCGCCCTGCGCGAAGGCCGAAACTTCGTCGGCGTCGAGCTTTCCTCGCACTACGCCGAAGTCGCCGAGCAGCGCCTCCACGCCGAGCTGACGCAGGACGACTTCGTCCTGGCAGGGCCGAAGGAGTGAGCATGAGATCAGCAGACCGACCAGGCGGACCACATGGCGATGGGCGGTCGGAGCATCGACTCACCGATGCTCCGACCGCCCATCGCTGTACAACGCCCTATCCGGCGCGCTGGCACCGAATCAGAAGGACGGCCCGGTGAGGACTCGCTGGAGGCAGAAGACCTGCTGTTCCACGATGTAGCCGGGGGCGATCACGTACTGAGTGGGGAGACTGGGATCACACGAGAGCCAGGCCGCTTGTCGCGCCGGGTCGAGTTTTGCTCCGGGCAGCAGGTTGAAGTCCCACCGGAACGGCAGCCCGGTGCGGGTAGCCCGTTGCCACAGCGTCTGAGCTTGCGACAGGGCGCGCTCGATGTTGGTGGCGAGTCTGGCGCGGTCGGACTTGTTCAGGCCCAGGGAGCCTTCAATGAGGCCGACGGTGGGAGGATCTGTGAACAGCGCGCGGGTCAGCTCTCCGAGGAGCCACAGTTGCGCCGGCCGGTAAGTGGGCCGAGATCTACTGACGGTTACGGCTGCCTGCGCCAATGTTGCGAGATGGTGTTCGACCAGGGATTGGTAGTCGCTGGCGATGCTCTCGTGGTCGGCATGTGCATTCGACGGGAGGTCGTCGCGCTGGCGGGTCTGGGCGGCAAGCATGGCGGCCAGACGCTTCTCCAGCCGTTGGACTCGTGCGCCGGTTTGGTGTAGTTCCTGACGTAGAGCCTGGTTGTCCCTCTCGATAACGCAAAGGCGCTGGTGCCCCAGGTCGAGTTGTTCCTGGAGCCGGACTGCGTCGGCGGGGCGGAGGGAGGATTCTTGCTGGGGGGTTTGCCTGCGAGGGCACGGGCCTTCGGAGCAATGCGAGAACAGGCAGTGGATAGGCACGGGGGGTCTCCTGAGCGGGTCAGTAGTCGGTGGCGAAGTGGACGGTGGTGGCGACTTCTTCACCCGTTTTCTCGACCACGGCGCGTACCTTGATCTCGGTCTCGCCGAACCGCAGGTGTACCCGCACTCCGCGCTGGTCGAGGTCGTGCCTCATGACGCCTTTGAGGTTGACCACGACTCTGCCGATCTGCTCGCAGCCCGGGTCCGTCACGTACCGGGACTCTTTGTGCGTGGTTGTGTACAGGTCGAACGTGAGACTGGTGTGGTGCCCCTCAATGGGCCAGAAGAGATCGCTGATCTCCCGGTCCGTATCGACCGTGTCCCCGACGGTCACCAGCTTGGAGAACCGATTCCTGCAGTAGGCCACGCCCTCCGAGGAGACCTTGCGCAGATTCTCCGGGTCGATACCGGGCTCGAAACGGCTGACGCAGTTGACCCCGTAGGTGAAGCGGGCACGACGGGCGCGTGTCTGCGGGCTGTAGGCGAAGTGCACGGCGCCGTAGAGCACAGCGGAGCTTGGGTCCGGTGGCACCAGGACGTGGGCACGGCCTTTGAGGTGCTCCTTGAACGCGTGCTGTAGGTAGGGCGAATTGCTGAACCCGCCCACCATTAGGACCACTGGCTTGGGTGCGTCGGGGGCACTGTCTGCGGACGCCATCTCGGCGAGCTGTTCGTCAATGAGGTCCAGGACGTCGGGAACAACGGTGTCGAAGATGTCCTGCATCTCCTCGGGAGTGATCAGGATGGCGTGTGTAGTACCGCGCTGTTTGCGAGCAAGGCGCTTACGTACGGCGGCGCCCAGCTTCCGATCGATCACGCTGGGGATGGGCAGGGGGATGGGGGCCGTGGTGTCCGGCCCGAACGACACCTTCTGGCGTTCCCACGCCTCAACCAGGTCCAGCATCGCCTCGGGAACTTCTTCTCGAAGCTGCGCGACGAGTTCGGGCTTGCCGAAGCGGTCGACCAGGAGTTGGTCCTCGAAGCGGCGGTTGAGTTCGTTCGAGCCGTACCGTCCGCCATTGACGAGGCCGACTTCGACCATGCGACCGGCCTCGTCGTTCACGTAGGCAGCCAAGTCCACAGTGCCGCCGCCGTTGTCAGCGACCAGGATGCGGCGGCCGGGAGCCGCAAGGTCCGTCGAAAGGAGATCTTCCTCGTCGGGTGTCCTCGCGCCGCGGACACGTGCGTGGTGGACTGCGGCCTCTGGCTCTAGAGCGAGGATGAGCCGTCCGTCCTCCGTGGAGAACCCGGCCGCAGCGGCACACCGTCTGACGGACTGCCTGAGCGCGTCGTTGAAGATGGCCGGCACCGTGATGCCCCAGCGGACATCTTCTTCCAGGTATCCACTGCTGGTGATCTGTGCCAGCGCGGCCTCGCGAACGCGAGACAGCAGCTCGATCGTCAACCGCTCTGCTTCACTGGGCGGTTCAGCCAACCTCGGGAACAGCTGAACCGCGTCGTCCTCGCTCTCGTCGTCCTCGTCTTCGTCGTCCTCGTCAGGCCCCGCATCCGGGCTCCCGTGGTCCTTAGGCCCTGATGGCCCGGCACTCTCCGCTTCCTCTACTTCGGGCTTGCCTGCGCATGCAACTCCGCTGTGGTACGCAGCTCGGCCGTTCCTGCTGGCTGGCCTCGACGACTTCATCAGGTCCATCTTGAACGAGGCTCGATACTGGAGCCCCTGGTCGCCATGGAGGAGGCTCAGAGCCTGGCGTCTGGCTTCATACCCCCAGGCGAGAACCTTGCCCTCCTCGCCCAGCAGCAGAGCCGAGAGGTTCTTGACCGCGGCCACAGGCTGACCCGGCCACTGCGTGAAGAAGTGAATCCGGCGACGCTCGGCGTCGTCGTTCTCCTCATCAATGACCGCCCACGCGAAACCCGTGGCATACGTGCCGAGGTCGATTCCACAGACGACCAACGGTTTGGACATGTCTCTCCCGTGATCTGGTGCCGCTTAGCGCCCAGCGACTAGGCGACGACGTACTGGTTCAGGGGAACGATCTCTGGCAATTTCCCAAATCGGGGCGGACGCGCCGTCACCTCGACCCAAAGTGCGCCCTAATGAGGGACATTGGGCGGCTAATATGACGGCGAAAGCTTCCCAGAATTGGGCATGTATATTTCTGGGAAGATCCGGGAGGTTTGATGAGCAGCAACATGAACCCACCTGTGCGACTCACGGAACGCGAACCAGAGGCTTGGAGAAGTGGCCTCTACGTGAGGGTCCCCACCCCCACCGATAGCGATGACGATGAGCTACCCGAGGAGGATGGCGGCGAGGAGATCATCGCGAAGCTCCGCGCTTATGGGGATATGAAGGCATCTCGCAACAACCTGATCCGCGAGGCGGACGCCCACCAGATCGAAGAGGCGTTGATCGCTCGCCTAATGGGGCATTCGCGCACCACTATCCGGTCGGTTCTGGGGAAGCGCTAGATGTAGGGCGGCTGAAGCGCTGAGCGTCGATGCTTCAGCCGCCCGCTCCGCAGTCCTCCCCTGGGCGGCGGAGCGGGCGGCTGATCTTCCGGGGCGCCATCAACGGGCCTGTCGCCGAAGGCGACCAAGCTCCTTCCGGCGAGCCTCGGCCCCACGCCGAAGACGCGAGACTGTTTCGTGACGACGGTGGCAGTTCGGGACACAGTCTGCGGTCATTCCCGGCGGGTTACCCGTAACTCGTGTGATTGCGTCGCTCGGGCTACCAGTGAAGGCGAGCGCCTGGTTGTACTCGGCGACCTCACACGCCGCACCCGCATCGAGCATCTGCAAGTCGAGTCGGCCAGGAGTGTTTTCGGGGCCGTCGAACCAGAGACGACATCCTTTCTCCCCGAGGGCGCAGGAACAGGTGCGCATGTCCTCCTTGAGCGCAATTCCGCAGAGCTGGTTGGTCAGGTGCTCGACGAGCACGTCGTGGTCCGCCCACCGCGCTCCGGCGAAAGTCAGCCGAAACCCGTACGTGCTGGTGTGCTTGGTGAAACCGGCCATGTCCAGCCAGTCGGCTTCCGAACGGAGAATCAATAGCCGACGCAGCAGAGCGCTGCCGAAGGCTGCTGTTTCCCTCCACGCTTCCTCGAACCAGCCGTGCTCGTGCGCGAAGGCCCGTTCGCCGGGCGTCGGACCCTGGTGCCTGCACGGGGAGTGATCGCTGTGCTTGGCAGCGGTCAAGTCCCGGATCTCCTCGGCCTGTGCCCAGGCTCGGTCTGGGATGCCCTCAAGCCGAAGGCGTGCGGCAGTTCCGTGGAGCCCGATGTCGAGCCTGCCGTGGCCGGAGTTGATCACACGTAGGCCGCTGATTCCACACAGGTCGTCCTTGCCTCCGGACGAGAACAGCCCCCAGGCGATCAGTTCGGCCAGGCCGTCGGGGTCGGCGTCAGCTGCGAAGCGGATAACCGGACGTTGCGCATCCGGGATGACGCGCAGGATGCGCAATGGTCGGGTGGTGTACGTGGTGGGGTACTCAAGCAAGGCCCGCAGAACCTGGCTTTCGAGGAACGCTTGCTCGCCTCGGGCGGCCGGAATGAGCGGGCTTCCCTTCGGAAGTTCTTCGATGCGCGCCTTCGCGCCGGCCCAGGTTTCCCCGGTGTAGCGGCGACATAGGTCGATCACGTCGTTCTTGGGCACGACAGACTCCTTCGTGCGCTGCCGGATCTCAGCGAGGGAAAGAGGGAACTGCCTGCGAGGACGAGGGGCTTGCACAGTAGAGTGACGAAACCATGAGGGCGCCTTGGGCTTTCGACACGCTGCGCCATCGATCCGGGAAGGCGCACGACGAGGGTTCCATCAACCCGGGCCGGAACGTATTCGGACTGAAGCGGTTACGCAAGTACCTGCGGCCGTCCGGGTGCAAGAACACATCTGGTTTCGCGAAATAAGGAAAGGCGGGCATGAGTCCTGCTAGGTTCCCAGTGCGGCTAGCCACCGCTCCCCGGAGATACATCGGCCCATTTTGTCTCCAGGCTCGGGTGAACCGGCTTCCAGACGCCTTTCATGCATCCATGGGGATCTCGACTTCCGCACGTCCTGGGCCGAGGCGTTCAGGAGAGACCTATGAGCACGATGCGACAAGACGTCTCCTTGCTCCGGCGTCGCTACACAGGCGAGAGCGTCCAACAAGCCCGCCGCGCGATCGACCTCCTTGATCCTGAAGCGCCGCCCATCCCCACAGCCGCTACGGGGGTTCAGCAGTTCCTGGAGGCGCGTGTGCTCGTCAGTCTCCTGGAACTTCGAAACCACTACACCCGCTATCCCCTCGGCATCGCTGCGGTGTACCCGGAGCTGGACGGCATCGTCCTTCGTGTGGAGAGCGAAGAGCGAGCAGCCGAGATCCTCTTCAACCTGCTACCCACGTACGTTTCAGACCACGAGGTCCACGGCGTGCCCGGCCTGCGCATCACGCAGCGTGACCGAACGGCGGTCGAATTGCGCGTGCTCGGTGCCCCCACCCGGCTGCGTCTGACCGGCCTGCCAGCGACCCTCTGGCGCAACGCTGTCGCAAGGATGATCGACAATTGGATCGATCCGAACCCCACACTCCTGTGCTGGCAGGGCTCGCCAAGCGCGTGGACTGACGCGGAGCGCGCACATCACGCCAGGTGGGAGGACGTGGACAGTGAATACACGCAGGTACAGAAACGCGGTGCGTGGCTGGGCAGCGGGCTGCTGCGCCGAGCTGCCCTCCTGCACACCGTGTCCAACACCTTCTTCGTCGACGGCCACCACGACGGCGGTGACACGGCGACGCTGGTCCTGCGTTCCTCTCACGTTCGGGGGCAGGGGCCCGGGCCGCACAACATCGTCGCTGCGCTTGCCCACCCCGTGTTTGGCCTTCCTCTTCATCTCAAGCGGTTCCGCGGCGACACCGACGAACACTTCGCCGGGGAGCAGCAGTTCGTCCTCGGGGACCATGGCAAGACAGCCATCCTCGATCTCCGGGCCGCATCAGAGCGGCCTGGTTCCAGGCTGAAGCCAGAACTCTGGCAGGCGATCCTCTGCGGCCTTCCCGAATCGGGATTTACGGAGAGCCTGTCTCCCGGCGTTCTCGCCGGCCTCTGCGGCCTCGGCGCGGCGTAGGCACGCCGTCTCGGACCATGGCGGTCACCATGGCGCGGAGAGGGCGGTACCACTACCACGCAGCTTCGGCGGGACGACTCCTGGAACCTGGCACAGCCAGATGCTCAGGCCACCTCGAACGTTCGCCGGATCAGCGGGCCCGCCCTCTCCAAGTCAGCCGCCGAGGAGATGCGTACCTCCAGATCACCGGTCCCGAGGTGGCCGATGCCTCGCATGTCCCGGGTGAAGCCCTCCTCCAGCGTGACGGTGTCTGGGTCGAGTCTGAGGTAGACCAAGATCGCTTCGTGCTTCGGCCTGAAGACCACCGATGCCATGTTCATTAGTCGTCGGTAGGCGATGTAGTGGCGGAGAGATGCCACCTCGACTCCGTCCCACGCCGTTAGAGCTTCGTCCAGCTCCGCGTATAGGTCCCGCAGACGCTCCGGGACGAGACCAGGCCCCACCAGAACCGGTGCCACTGGCGTGCTGTCGACCGCCGTGTCCCGCTCTCGGTTCCGCCGAGACGGAGCGGCGCTCGGCGACCCGGGGGAGGAGTCCACCAGCAGCAGGCTCAGCAGGCCGCCCTCGAAGACGCGGTAGCGCACCAGGTCGATCCGCTCGGGCAGCCGCTGCACGGCAACGCGGTCGTGATGGGAGAAGCCAGCCGCGATGCAGACCATCCGCGGACGACGCCAGTCGATGGACGCGGCAGCCTCCGCGCCCAGCACCCTTCGGACGAGCGCCTCGAACTCGTGGTGCGCCGAATCCAGCCAGGACATGTAGGAGACGGCCTGCGACAACACCCCGCTGTCGGAGCCCTTCTTCACCTCGATCACCACCGGGCTGCCGTTCTCGTCCAGCCCGAGCGTGTCGATCCGCCCCCGGTGCCACGGACCGGTCGGGTACTCCGACGCCAGGAACCGGATGCCGAGCATCTGCTCCATGCCGGCCTCGACCCGCCGCTGCAGCTCCACCTCCAGCGCCACCGTCGAACCGGACAGCTCCACATCCCGCCCATCCGCGTCCCGCCGGAACAACATCAGCTCGGCCACCAGCCAGCGCCCCCTTCCCATGATCTCTGCAAGAAGACCAATCGACGGAGGGCCTGGGGTATTCCGCCTGAGCCGGGGCGTCGGTTTCCGCAGCGTCAATGCGCGCGTTGAGTTCGTGTCCACCCCCCCCGCCAGTAGGTCGGCCATGGGGGCGGTTGCGGACCGGTGACCAAGCTGTGGCCGAGGGCTCAGGACTGCGCTGCTCTCCGGCTCGATGTACCGGAAGTCGCTTTTCCGGAAGAAGCTGGTCCTGGTGTTCGCCGTGTCGGCGCGGAAGCCCATCTGCGGGTGCTGGTTCGGCCTCTATTGACGGATGCGCCAGTTCTAGGGCTTCACCGGCTGCACCGCAGGTCAGCGTATACAGGAACCCCTGGCTCTTGTTAGAGGAAAGGGGCCTTCCTGATCTTTTGCTTGCGTCCCCGGGAGAGCTGGTCGAGCACCGGCCCGGCATCTGTGGGCTGTTGTCGTCCTGCCTGTGTTGGTCGAACTGGAGGGCGCCAGATGCTCGTCCGAGGTGGTGGCACACAGGGGCGGCTTCCGGCCTGCCTGACTATTGGCCAACGGTCGACCGCGCGAGCGTAAGGGAGCGCGACGAATCGTACCTAGTCGGTCAACTTCGCGATCATCCCAGGTGGAGACGTTCTCAGCCGAGGTCCGGATCTGGCCCGCCTCGGATCGTGCTGCTGCATATTGGCAACGCGGCAAAGAGGCTGCTTCGGCTCACCAGACGGGAGACCTCTGCGGGTCCGATGCTTTTCGGCCAAAGGTCCAGGGGGTCAAACCCCCTTCTCGACTGAGGGGGTGCAGAAAGGCCAGCAGGTCATTGACCTGCGTGTATTCACTAGTTTTCGATGGCCTGATCTGCCCGCCCCAGGCCGCGGCACTACGGTCCTGGGTGGTAGCAGCCGCCCGGCACGACTGCGAGTTGTTGCTCGCTGCCTTGGTAACCCCTCAATCGCCAGAATGGAGGCTCGTGTTGAGCGTAGCCAAGCCTTCCGGCTCGGTTCCTGGCCGTGGCTTTGAGTTCCGGCTTCCGCCACAACACCAGCCGGACCGTCGTCCCCACCGGGGCACGAAGGCGACTTCGGCCGACTGACCCTCTCAGCACGCCGACGACGGCTTGGTCAGCTGGCTCGAACGCCCCTAGGCCGACCGCATCCACGAACTTGCCGGGTTCCTAGGCCGCCCAGCCCCCGCCGGACCAACAGCACCCCGAAGAACGGAGTACCCACCATGCACAGTAGCCGCCGCACTCGGCAGTGGATCGCCCGCCGCCGCGCCGCCCTGCTCTCCAGCGCCCTGCGTGGCGCCGCCTACGCAACCGGCACTGGTGTCGTCAGCCTCGCCTTCTACCTGATCCAGCAGCAGCTCTGATCACCAGGCGCCCCGACCGGACGCCGAAGGCGCCTCGGCATGAGACGCCGGCCCCGCGCCACGCCGCCAGGTCGTCGCCTGTTGGATGTCGACAAGCGCGTGGGCTGCGGTGACCGAACGAGACTTCGTGGTGCCAGCATGTCAGCGGAGGGTCGCTACGTGCTGAGTGGTGACGTCCGCCGGTGGACAGTCGGTGGACAGATGCCTTTGGACAGTGCAGCACGGGGTGGCACGGCCCAATTCGGTGCATCTGTTCTGATCGGCGGAAGCGTCACGAGGTGGCACCACGTAGCACCAGGCAACATGACTGCTCACGGTCAGGGCCTGCGCAGTTCGCCGCGCATGATTCCGGTGACGAAGGTGTCGTACTCGCCGTCATCGAAGATGTGCGGCGGCTTGTGCTTGTTCTTGGAGTCGCGGATCGCGACGATCCCGCTATCGAGGAAGGCGACCTCTACGCAGTTGGTTCCGCCGCTGCTGGCGGTTTGCCACTCGGCTCCGTCGAGCTGACTGGCGAGCCAGGCGGGGTCGAGGTCGTTCTTGTTCATGACGCGAGTTCCTTGGCGATCGTCTTGAGCAGGGACAGGGATGCCTTCTGGCTGAGGGCATCGGATTTCAGGTGGTTGCTGGTAGTGCGGTAGACCTCGACCGACTCGGGGTCGGTGAGGTGCAGGCGTGCACGGGTGGCTTCGATCGTGACGGTGTCGGCTCCCGTGGCGAATGACATCAGCATGAACGGGCCGTCCATGCCCGCGTGCGCCCCGGCGCTCAGTGGCAGGACCTGGATTGTGGTGTTCGGGTCGTCCTTCAGTAGGTCGATGAGGTGCTCGACCTGGGCCTTCGCCACGGCCCGGCCGCCGACTTCCTGGCGCAGGAGCCCTTCGGGCATCACGGACCAGATTTTCAGAGGAGGCTGTCGCTCGGTCATCGCCTGGCGGTGCTCGGCGCGCATGGCGATGAAGCGCTCGATGTCCTCGGCAGTGGTCCAGGCCCGGCTGCCTTCGACGATCGCCCGTTCGTATGCGGGGGTCTGGAGCAGGCCGTGCAGGGCTCCCGAGTTCCAGTGGAACAGGTCGAGGGCTTCCTCGATCTCGGTCAGGTAGTCGCTGAGGGGGTCATCGACGACGCCTTCGTAGCGCTGGTGCCAGTCTGGTTCGCCGGCTCGGCGGACCAGTTCGCGCCACTGTTCGCGCCGGGCCTCGTCGTGGATCTGCAGAACCTCGAAGAAGTGAGCAAGGGACTGGAGCTTGACGCCCTGGGTTCCGTTCTCGATCTTGCTGACCGTCGACAGCGCCCGGTAGCCCAGTCGCTGGGCCGCTTCCTCCTGGCTCCACCCCAGTGCCTCGCGGGCGCGACGGATCTCGGTCCCGAGGCGCCTTCGGCGCGGGGTCGGCTCGACGGCCATTGCACCTCCCGGTTGGCAACCGTGCAGGGAAAGGGTAGTGCCCGCGCCAGTAGGTGCATATGACAGATCGCTAAAAGGAAACACTTTCCTCTCTGGCTCTCTTGCCCTTCTGCCATGGTGGGTTCATTATCGAAGCCCGGCCGAGCTCAGAGTGCCCTTGTGGGCACGGAGTGCGACGCTCCGCCCTGTATTCGCAGTGATCGGGAGGGCTCATGTCTGCCGCGACGTTCGATCGGTTTGGCGAGTTCCGCATGGTCCTCCCCGTGTTCCGGCCCGAGGTGATGAGGCACGTAAGCGAGATCGTGCGGGCTCAGCTGCGGATGTGGCGCAAGAGCGACTTCAGCGACGTGGCGGAGCTGGGGGTGACCGAACTGCTGACCAACGTCCTCCTGCATGCCGGAGGCGGGGGTGAGCTGTTGGTGCGGGAGACCTCGGACGGGATCCGTGTCGGTGTCACCGACTTCGACGGCCGACTGCCACACGCCCGGGAGCCGAAGCGGGACGCGACCGGCGGGCGAGGGCTCCATCTGCTCGTGCGCCTTGTGGATGAACTAGAGACCGAGGCCCTTCCGCGGGGCAAGGAGATCGGGTTCAGCCTTCCCCCCGTTGCCCGTGAGGGCGCAAGCGCCGTGGAGCAGTCCTCTCGGTGGCCGCGACGTCCAGCCGATCAGCCGATCGCCCCACGGTCCGAGCGTCGTGGAGCGGTGGCGCAAAGAGGAATTGACGGCACATCAAGGGTTCTAAACTCGTGGGTTCGCTGGCGCGGCCTCACCGGCAGGCCCCAGGGGCCGGAGCTGCGGTCCCGTGCGCTCCCGGCGATCATTTCCGACCACGTGGAGGATGTTCCGATGCCCGAGAAGGTCACCAAGGAGAAGGTGCTCGTCTACGTCGTGCGCGACGGGCGGCTGCTGGTGTTCCGGCACACCGACTACAGCTACGAGGAGGTCGGCATCCAGGTCCCGGCCGGCAGCATCCGCCCCGGGGAAACCCCGGAGGCCGCTGCGCTGCGGGAGGCCCGGGAGGAGACCGGCCTGAGCGACTTCAAGATCGTGCGCAAGCTCGGCGAGACCGAGTACGACATCAGCCCGTACCGGTTCGAGATCCAGCACCGGCACGTCTTCCACCTGGAGCTCACCGAGCCCACCCCGGAACGGTGGATGAGCCAGGAGGACCACGACGGGGAGCAGGAACCAACCCACTTCGAGTGCTTCTGGATTCCGCTGGAGGCTGCACACATCCTCCAGTCCGGCCAGGGCGCCCTGCTGGGACGCCTGTCTGACTGATCCCGACCGGTCACGGCAGCAAGGGAGGCAGCCGATGCACCGCACCACCGAACAGCACCACCCGATCGACCGGCTCTACCGGAGCCTTCAGCCCGAGGACACCAGCACAGCGGTGTCGGTCATCGTCAAGCTGCGCGGGGAGACCTGTGACATCGACTGCCCCCACTGCTACGAGAAGCGCAAGGAAGTGCCCGGCGGAGCGAGGATCAGCCCCGACCAGATCGGACAGCTGGCCCGGCTCTTCCGGCACCGTCCGCTCGCTGTCGAACTGCATGGTGGGGAACCGCTGACCGCCGGCCGCGAGGCCATCGCCGAGATCCTGCGCGAACTCGCAGCCCAGCCCCAGGTGGTGCGCGTGTCGATGCAGACCAACGGGGTCCAGCTCGATGGGCAGTGGCTCGACCTGTTCGACGAGCTCTGCCCGGACTTGCAGATCGGCGTCTCCTTCGACGGTGACGCCCGGGGCAACGCCTGGCGCGTCGGTTATGACGGCGAGCCCGTCTACCCGCGCGTCGCGGCGGCCCTGGAGCTGCTGGCCGAGCGGAGCCGCAAGGTCGGCGTGATCGCCACCGTGACTCCGGCGGTGCTGGGCCGGGCCGAGCAGGTGCTGGACCACCTCGCCTCCTTCGAGGCGGTCAACGCGGTCAGCTTCGTGCCCTGCTTCGACAGCACCATCCGCCGCTCCACCGCGGTGCGGGCACGGCGCGTCCCGGCCAGCCGCCTGCTCCAGCAGGCCGCCCTCTCCGGCGTGGGCGGTCCGGCGTGGGCGATCCACCCCGACGAGTACGCCGAGTTCGTGCTGGCCGTCACCGCCCACTGGATCAGCGCCGGGCACTTCACCCGCCTCAAGCTGGAGCCGACCGTCTCCACGATCCGGCGTCTGCGGGGCTTAGACAGCGGCTTCTGCCACTTCTCCGACCTCAAGTGCGACCACGTCTTCACGCTCTACCCCGACAGCCGGTTCGGCAGCTGCGACGAACTTCCCTGGCCCCAGGCCCGTCTGGCCCAGCTCGACGAGGTCACTGGCCAGCCCGAGTTGGCCCGCCTCCAGCAGGGCTCCCTCCTGCTGAACCAGGGCAAGGCGCTGATGGCCAAGTGCACGAGCTGCGACTACCGCAGCACCTGCGGCGGCGGGTGCATAGCCACCCGCTGGCGGCAGGACCCGGCCGCGGACACCGACGCCTACTGCGACTACCGGATGCGCATGGTCGACGGTATCGCCGCCCTCCTCGCCCAGCCCGCCCACCCCGACGGTGTCTGGTGCCAGACCCTTCGCTGGCAGCCCCGCACCCCCAACAGCATGCGCGACGTGAACGCCTTCATCGCCCGCTGGGACAATCCCGCCGCCACCCGCGCCGAGGTCCGCCTGCACGCCAGCGAGCACGGCAACATCAACACCGTCGGCCTGCCCGGCGTCCACGAGGCCGACGACCTCGACCCCGCCCACCCGAAGTGGCGCGAGGCGATCGAACCCCGCATCTGGCCCCTGGTCGACGCCCTCACCACCGGCTGGGGTCTGATCACCTATGACAGCTGCCAGGGCCACCAGTACGGCGGCCTGGACCTGGCGCCCGCGGCACTGCGGGTCGGCCTGCTGCCGCGTGACCGCGCCGAGTACGCCCGCACTGCGGCGGCCCTGTGCCGCGCGGCGGGCACCGTCTCCGTGCCGCCCGGCGGCATCGAGATCCGCGTCGCTCGCTCCGAGCTGACCTGCGAGACCACCGGCACCAGCGCCCCGGTCCTTGACCTCAGCCTCCATCCGGACCACCGACAGGACTGGGACGCCTACTTCGCCCACCTGGACACCGCCGCCCGCGCTCTGGCCGCCGCGCTGACAGCCGAGCAGCCGGCGGGCACCACGTGCGCCTGCCCGCTCCCGGCACCCGCCGCCGCATCGACGGCGGTGACGGGGTGAAGCCCGGCGACGAGGCGACCGTCCATCAGCTGCTCGGACGCATCGCCTACTTCCACACCCTGTTCATCGAACCCTCTCTCGCCCCGGCCCCGGCCGCGACCAGCAGCGAGCCCTGCTGCAACCACCGCACCCCGCCCTGCCCTGCGCGGCCGGAGGCGGGCGGGATGCTGGCGGACACCGCGTGGGCCGTCCTCGACGAGATCGCCGCCGCCCTCGGCGCGAGTGCCGGGCGGTGCCCGTCGCACGGTACGGACTGCTGCCCGACGTGCCGCGTCGCGGAGTCGGCCGCCGCCGTCGCCGAGACCTGGCTGGTCACCGAACACCGCGCCTACCGGCGGCCCGCACCGCATCGCCGCACCCGGCGGGCGTGCCGTCAGGCCGCCGCCGCCCGCCTGGCCCGGACCTTCGTCCACCAGCACCACGCGCCTTGCCCGCCCCGGCCCGCCGCCGAGGCGACAGGGGGCTGGCTGCTGCCCGCCACGGACGAGCTGCCGCTGACCGGCGAACTCCTCGCCCTGTGGCGCGACCCGCTGGCCGACGGCGGCCCGGTCGTCAGCTGGCTCAACCACTGCACCGACCTTGACGACATCCGCCGCGTCCTCGAAACAAGGAGGCCCACCCCGTGATCCACGTAGCCGAGACCGTCGGCGTCGGCAGCATCGAGAACTTCCTCAACCCCGCCGAACGGCTCCACCTCGCCACTCTGATGCACGACTTCCTGGCCGCCGACGACGCCAACCGCTTCGGCAACGAGCGCCGCACCTCCATCCACGAGATCCCCGGCCACAGCCACGAGCAGGCGATGGCCGTCTACGAGCCCGCCGGACGCATCGAGATCCCCAACATCCCGCAGGCCGCGGAGAAGATCCTCCAGGACTCCTTCGAGCGCGCCCGCCCGGCCCTGGACCGGGTCATGCCCTCCATCACCATGTGCCGCCCCTGGACCTACGTCGAGTACGGCGAAGGCCAGCACATCACCAGCCACCTCGACGGCATCGCCCCCGACCCGCTCGCCTGGCCCCGCCAGATCGCCGGCATCAGCGTCATCATCACGGCGGCCGACGCCGGAGGCGACTTCTACGTCGAGACCACCTCCCACGACCGGCTCTGGGACCGCCAGGCTCCCTCCCCGGCCGCGCACGGCTACGCGGAAGGCATGTGGCTGGCCCACGACGGCGCGGACAACTCCGCCGCTTGGTTTCAGCAGATGTCCCGAACCCGCTGGTCCGTCGACCCGGCCCTCGGCACCGCGCTGCTGTACGGCTCCCAGCTCGCCCACGGCACCCTGCCGGTCACCGCCGGGCGGTGCGCGAAGTTCATCAGCTGGCTTGCCGCCGAGGACCCGAGGAGCTGACACCCGTGCTCGTGGCCCTGGAAGGATTACCCGGCGCCGGAAAGAGCACACTGCGCGACCGGCTCCTGGCTGATGCCCGTGCCCGAGGCATCCCGCTCGATCACACCGGCCAGTTCTCCTGGCTCTCCCTGGCCGCCACTCGCACCCTGGTGAGGCTGCGGGCCGGAGTGCAGGCCGACGACCCGAAGGACGCGGTCGAAGCGGCCTGCCGGGACCTCACCCTCCACGCCCGCTTCAACCTCGCCCCCGCCCTCGCCCGCGGCCCGGTGATCGCCGACCGGCTCAGCCTGTCCACCGCCTGCCTGATCGCCCTGGTCCACCGGCGCCCGGTCGCCGAGTACGTCGAGCGTCTTGCCGAACAGCAGCAAGCCCGCCCGCAGCTGACCGTCCTGCTGACCACCGACCCCGACCTGTGCCAGGCCCGGCTCGAAGGCCGCCAGACCGCACCGCGCTTCACCGACCGCCCCGAGATCGCCGCACCTCTCGCCGACCTCTACCGGCAGGCCGCCACCGCCTGGAGCCGCTGCACCGGCCTCGAGGTCTGGCAGCGGCCCTGCACCACCAAGGCAGACCTCGACGAGCTGGCCACCGACTGCCACACCCACCTGCACGGCTCCACCCGACCGCCCACGACCACGGAAACGAGCTGATGAACCTCCACCCCCTCCACCCCGCCGCGTGGATCCTCGACCAGCTCCGCGTGGACGGCTGGCAGGTGAGCGACCTCCTGGCGTTCACCCGCGCCAGCACCCTGGTCACCGCCCGCCCTGACAGTGGCCGGCCGGTCGTGCTGAAGGCCGGCTTCGGCAGCAACCACGTCCTGGCCGAACTCCCGGCCGACCAGCAGCCCGCGGCATACGGCTTCTACTGGTACGCGCAGATGACCGCAGCCGAACGCGCCCTGGCCCGGGAGGACTTCCGCCACGAGGCCGACCTCACCCGTGCCGTGGCCGGCGCCGACCACGTCGTCCCGCTGCTCGACCAGGGCCACGGCGAGCGGTTCGACTGGTACACCATGCCGCTGTGCGACGGCGGGAACTTCCGCACCTTCATGGCCTCCGGCAAGGACACCGGCGAGGGCCTGGACATCCTCGCCGACGTCGCCGAGGGCCTGGCCGCACTGCACCAGCGCGGCATCGTCCACCGGGACGTCTACCAGGAGAACATCCTCATCCACCAGGGCCGCGGGCTGATCACCGACCTCGGCGCCGCCCGCCGCCTGGCAGCCGAGCGCGGGCCCGAGCACCGCGGCCCCGAGGTCCACTGGCCGCCGGAGTACCTCACCGGCTACCACCAGGCGGGACCTGCGGCCGACGTGTTCAGTCTCGCCGTCCTGGTCTACCGCTACCTGTGCGCGGACATCCCCCGCCTCGGCGGCCACCCCAACCTCGCCCTCGTCCCGGCGGTGCTGCGGCCCTTGGTCGTCGCCGCGCTCGCCGACCAGAGCAGCGACCGGCCCGCCATGGCCGACCTCGCCGTCGCACTCCGCATCGCCGCCCGCACCGTCCAGCACTGACCGGGGAGGCCGCCGTGCCCAGGACGAGATCACCGCCCGCTGCCCGAGCACCGACGCGAAGTGCACCAACATCACCAACCGGAAGGGAACCACCGCCATGGACCGCATTTCCGAGTTCCTGGACGCCGTCGAGGACCTGCGCGGCGAGGACGAGACCGTCCGTACCACCGCCCACACCTCCAGCGTCTCCGCCGAGGGCTGGCCGGCCGCCGAGACCGACGCCGCCTGAACACCCCTAACTGTCCGGCACGCTGAGCGCCGACGGTGACCAATCCGGGGCCGGGCCCGACCGCGGCAGGCCCGGCCCCGGGCAACCCCAGCCCCCGAACAGGAGGACGCACGTGAACGACCCCGGCCTCTTCGACTTCCCACCGACCACCCGCTTGCACCGTGAGCGCACCCGCAAGATCCACACGATCCTCAGCCCCGACGCCCAGCCTCAGCCCTCGGGCCTCGGGCCTGCCGCCGACTACTGCCTGGCCCACCACGCCCTCGAAGGCGCCGAAGCCGCTGCCCGCTCCGGCGAGCGGACCGTCTTCGACTGGTACACCGACCACCCACACGCCGAAGCCGCCACCCGATCCACCCCCACCACCCTCGGCCCGCGCATCGTCGTCGCCCCCGATCTCACCGGCCTGCCCCGCTCCCCGATCTCCGAGACCCCGTACTACGTGCTCGGCCCCGGCACCGAACCCGCACCGCCCTCCTTGCGGTCGCTGGCGGCCGGAGCGTTCGGCACCGCCGCCCAGTCCGGCTTCGGTGCCCTGCTGGCCGCCCATGCCGTCGTGGTGGTCCTGCTCCGGGCCAAGCAGCTCGGCCAGGTCCTCGACAGCTGGACCCTCACCCGCCTGCCCGGCACCGTCTTCCTCGACCACGTCACCGAGCGGGTGGTCCTGGCCCGCGACTTCATCCACGAAGCCGGACACAACTGGCTCAACGACGCCCTCACCGCCACCGGCAGCAAGATCGACGACCAGGCCGCCTTCCACTCCCCGTGGAAGCAGAGCATGCGGCCCGCCTTCGGGTTCCTCCACGCCTGCTGGGCCTTCCCCCTCACCATGCTCTACACCGCCCGCGTCCTGGAGCACACCGACGGCGACGTGCAGCGCTTCCTTGCCGCCTACCTCGACCAGCAGCGGCACCACCTTGCCGCCACCGCCGCCGACCACCCTCACGCACTTGAACTCGTCGGCCACGAGGGCCTGCGCGAACGCCTGGCCGCCGTCCACCAGCAGGCGCTCGCCCTGTGACCGCCGACCGCCCCGGCGCCCCGGGCCTCACCCTGTCCGTCCGCCGCCCCGGCCAGGAACCGGCCTGTCGCCACTTCGGACTGGCCAGCGTCGAGCACCAGGTTCCGATCGGGCCCGGCACCGTGTTCAACACCGGCTCCGTCGCCAAGCAGATCACCGCCCACCTGGTCCTGCTCGCGGCCCGCGACAGCCTGATCCACCTCCACCAGCCGGCCGCCGACCTCCTGCCCCGCCTGAAGCCCACCGACGTGACCGTCGCCGACCTGATCACCCACACCTCCGGTCTGCGCGACGCAGAGTCCCTGCTCTCGCTGGCCGGACTGCGCGACCTCGACCACTACACCGCCGACGACCTGCGCACCCTCGCCTACCGGCAGCGCGCACGCGCCGTGCCCGAAGGCCGGTTCCTCTACAGCAACACCAACTACCTCCTGCTGGCCGAACTCATCGAGACCGTCCACCGCACCGATCTGCCCGCCCTCGCCCGCCGCCAGGTCTTCACCCCGCTCGGCATGCACGCCACCCGCTTCCGAGCAGACCCCCGCCAGGTCGTCCTGGACGCCGCAGCTGCCTACCGACCCATCAAGGACGGCTGGCAGCACACCCAGCCCCCCGTCGCCCTGCCCGGCCCCGGCACCCTGTTCACTACCGCCTACGACCTCGACCGCTGGCTCGGCAACCTCCACCACATCTGGCAGCAGGACAACACCCCGCTGCCCTGGGCAGAGACGATCGGCTACCAGACTGCCGACCACCAGCCGTACCTGTACGGGCCCGGCCTGTACGCCGACCCCCGCCCCGGGCACACCGCCGTCTTCCACTACGGCCACGAGCACGGCTTCTCCGCCGCCACCCACCTCACCCGGGAGGGCCTGCGGATCGTCTGCCTCGCCAACACCACCGACCTGGCAGCGGACCATGCCGTGGCGGCCGTGCTCCGCGCACTGGATGAACACCCCGGCCAGGACCTCCACGAGCTGCTGCCCCTGGTGAGCGGGAGTACGCGACGGCCGGCCCGGCCCGCCGCTGACGGCCGCCAGGACGACGGACGGGGCCACCGCGAACTCGGCCGCTTCACCTGCGACGAGGTCCCGGGAACCCTTCGGCTCACCCGCACCGGCGACACGCTCCACCTGTGGCGCCGCGGCAGCGCCGACCGCCTCGCCCCGGCCGGTCCCGCCACCTGGGCGGGCAACGGCTACAACCTCACCCTGCCCGGCCACACCGACGACATCGCGAGCTTCACCCTGGACCTCGACCGAGCGCCTGGCCTCGCCTACGTCCGGCTGCGACCGTCGTGACAGCCAAAGCCGCCTGCGGCCCATCACCCCGGGCCCGCCGCCCGATCCCCGCCTGTTCTCACAACTCGACCACCACCGTGTGGTCGTCGACCGGGGAAATCCTTCAGTGCTCGACGTAGACGTGCTCGTGATCCCCGGCATCGCCGAGTTCGCCCGGGGCGGCCTTCCCACACCCGCCCAGACGGACGACGGAAACCCCCGGGTGGACGGGGTCTGCGGCTGTACTGCGGCTGGCGCTGCACCCGTGTCCTGTGGATCGGCCCCGCGAGCGTCGCGGGAATGAACGCGCCCATGTTTGCCTGCGGGCCGTGCATCGCTGCACTCCAGGTGTGACACCAGGAGCGCATGGTCTCCGTCGCGGCGGATATCACAAAGATTCAGCTGCCCCAAATCGCTGATTCTCCGGATCCTGATGCACCTCGCCCGTAGACGTGCGCGGCAGCTCAGCGCACAGGCGACGGGACGGAACGTCCGCTGCTTCGACAGCGCTTACCTCGGAGACACACGATGCGCAACCAGTTCAAGCCTATCGTTGAGGCTGCCTTCATGAACGTTCAGACCGCAGCTATGTATATGGGCATCTCGGTGAACACCCTTTACGTATGGCGCCACCGCCGGCAAGGGCCGCCCAGCTTCCGAATGGGGCCCGGTGGGCGGGTCATGTACCGCCGCGACCTGCTAGATGCGTGGCTCAGCGAACAACAGCAGGCGGACTCGCGGACGAATCAGACTCTAAATCCGCTGAACAAAGCACCGCAGCAACGCGAACGACGTCGCGCTGCTTGACCTGGGAGAACGGTTCCGAAGAGTTCAGCAGGGCTCGGAATTTCATGCGCACAGGGATCGTCTGTGTGTCTGATCGCGGCGCAACCCACGCCGCGCTAGCTACGACCAGGCCAGGGAGAAGGCGCACATGGCGGGCTACATAGAGGACCGGTGGCTGAAGAAGCGGCCGAACAAGGAGACGGGCAAGCGCGAGCGCACCGCGCTGTGGGGCAAGTGCACGCGCTACCGTGTCAAGGGGATACCGGGGGTCCGTGACCGGTCCTTCGATACGGTCGCGGATGCCAAGGCCTGGCTGGCCGAGACGCAGACCGACTCGCGTCGAGGGGACTTCGTCGACGCGCGAGATGGTGCGATCAGCCTTCGTGAGTATGTTGAGAAGCACTGGTGGCCATCCCAAGTGCATCCAGCCCAGACGCTGGAGAGCATGAGGCACCGGATCTGGGGGCAGGTGCTGCCGCACCTCGGGGAGATGGCGCTCAAGGACATCGGCGTCTCGGAGCTGCGTAAGTGGTCGGCCGACGTGCAGCGAGCGGTGGCATCGAGCACGGCCTATGTCGCCTGGGTGTACCTCAAAGCGATCATGCAAGCCGCGGTTGAGGACAAGCGGCTGTACCGCAACCCGTGTAAGGGCAGCAGCTCGATCAAACCGCCGACGAAGCCGGAACGCAAGGCTCGCGCCTGGCAGCAGGATCGTGTTGACAGCGTGCGAGAGGAGCTGGCCGACCGGTACCGGATTGCGCTCGACCTCGGGGTTGGGTGTGGACTCCGGCAGGGTGAGGTGTTCGGCTTCAGTCCAGACGATGTACACGGCGACTCCGTGCACATAGAGCGCCAGATTCTTATGTACAAGTCGCAGCTGTACTTCGGCCCGCCCAAGGGCGGCAAGGAGCGCGACGTGCCCCTGCCGAAGTTGCTTGCGAAGCGGCTCCTCGCGCACCAGGAGCACTTCGAATCGATCGACGTGACCCTGCCGTGGCTGGATCCCGAGGAGCCCGACCTTGCACGCGAGGACCGGCGCAAGGTGACCGTACCCTTGCTCGTCTACACCGGTCGGCGCGGCGCGATCAACCGCGCCACCTGGAACACCAAGGCATGGAAGCCCGCGCTGGCCGAAGCGGGAGTCATCCCGCCGCTGCCCAAGCGCCAGCCGGGCGAGAAGCCGTCGCGCGTATGGGAGCCCAGCCGCGAGCACGGCTTCCACGCCCTGCGTCACACGTACGCCTCGGTGATGCTCGAAGCCGGTGAGTCGATCGTCTCGCTCGCGAAGTGGCTGGGGCACTCCGACCCGGCGTTCACGCTCCGGACGTACACGCACTTCATGCCGCAGGCCGGCGCGCGTGGGCTGTCCGCCATCGAAGCATGGTTCACGGACTCGGCCGAAAGTCCCTGAGGAGTCCCAGAGGACGAAGCCAGCCACCGGATGCCCGTAAACATGCAGGTCAGAGCGCTATCGCTACCTGAGCGGGGCAGAACCCGGCGTACAGCTCGACTCGTCTGCCTCCCACGCCTCCGGCCTGCGAGCCGTCTGGCCTGCGAGTCCTCTGGACGGATGCGTCCCGGGGTGCGGTTGGGGGAGGATCCGGGGATTTCCGGCGCGCACCGCGCATCCCCGCGAGCCCACCTCACGCCCCCTCAGCAGGTGCCGGTGCACCGAGGCCGAGCCCCCGTTCGCCCGCTGCGTCCCCTCGCTCCGGACCGCCCCGTCGTGCCGACCGGCGAACTCCGGGACCGCGGCAATGCCTCCGCAATAGCGGTCATCGGCCGGGCAGAGAAATCACGGAACGCGCCCCGGACTTGGCCGCCTTCCCGCGGAGGAGGGGGCGCGTGCCGCGGTTGCGGAATTCAACTTTCTCCGTCGCCGATTTCCGCGGGCCGGGCCATCGAGTGGAGCTCTGGCCAAGGTTACTCGCGAGGAGGCCCGGTGGTCCCCTAGGGTGATCGCCGATCGGCCCCCGCTCGCCTGCGGATCCAGATGACAATTCGGGCTCTTTCTGCTGATCCACGGATGTCCCGCCATCACGGGATGTACCTGGTGCGGCCGGAACGGCGTGGTGTCGGCGATTCCGGACGGGCGTCGGCCGTGCAGGTATCACCGGTCGCCGTACCGTTCCCGGGACTTCGCATCTCCCGGGACTCCGCTCGGCGGCTCCTTCTCATTCACCTACCTCGCGGAGGCAAGGCAGAGATGGCGCGAATTCCACAACAGAAGAACGGCGGGGCCGGGCAGGGAGTTCACCCTGTCGATGAGGTGCTTCCCCTTCCGAAGCTCTCCCTCTACGGCTTCCAGCACATTCTTGCGTTCTACGCCGGCGCGGTGATCGTGCCGATTCTCCTCGGCAACGCGCTGGGGCTGTCCCATGAAGAACTGGTCTATCTGATCAATGCGGACCTGCTCACCTGCGGTATCGCTTCGATCATCCAGGCCCTCGGCATCTGGCGAATCGGTGCCCGGCTGCCCCTTGTTCAGGGTGTGACCTTCACCGCGGTCTCACCCATGATTGCGATAGGCATCGGCGCGGGCGGCGGCACCGCCGGTCTTCTGGTGGTCTACGGCGCGGTGATCACAGCGGGTATCGCCACGTTCCTGTTCGCGCCGTTCTTCAGTAAATTGGTGAAGTTCTTTCCGCCGATCGTCATCGGCACGATTCTCACCATCATCGGCCTCACCCTCATCCCGGTGGGCCTGCAGGACGCGGCCGGCGGCGCGAATCTGATGGGTGAAGCGGCGTACGGTTCCCCGAAGAACCTCGCCTACGCCCTCGGCACGCTGCTCTTCATCCTGCTCGTCGTCAGGCTCGGAAAGCCGTTCCTGAGCAGCGTCGCGGTGCTGATCGGCCTGGTCTTCGGCACCGCGGTGGCCTGGCTTCTCGGCGATGCCGACTTCGGCGCCGTGGGCCAGGCCGACTGGTTCGGCGTCAGCACGCCGTTCCACTACGGCATGCCCAAGTTCGAACTCTTCCCGATCCTCGCGATGACCGTCGTCATGCTGATCACCATGGTGGAGACCACCGGTGACGTCTATGCCATCGGCGAGATCACCGGCAAGAAGGTGGACGGCGAAACGGTCGCCGGCGCCCTGCGCGCCGACGGCATCGCGACCGTTCTCGGCGGCGTCTTCAACTCCTTTCCCTATGTGGCCTTCGCGGAGAACATCGGGCTGGTGCGGATGACCCGGGTGATGAGCCGCTTCGTCGTGGTCGCGGCGGGCGTCTTCATGATCATCCTGGGGCTGCTGCCGAAGGCGGGCAGCCTGGTCGCCGCCATTCCGCATCCGGTCCTGGGCGGTGCGGCGGTCGCCATGTTCGGCATGGTGGCGACGGTCGGCATCCAGATCCTGGGCAAGGTCGACCTGCGCGAGGAGCGCAACGCGCTGATCCTGGCGGTCAGTCTCGGCGCCGCGCTGCTGCCCACCACGGTCGCGCCGTTCTTCGACCGGATGTCGGACGACCTCCAGGCGGTCCTCGACTCCGGGATCACCCTGGGCGGCCTCACCGCCATCGTGCTGAACCTCTTCTTCAACGTCTTCACCCGCCGTACGGCGATGGAGATCGACTGGGACGAGATCGAGCGGGACGGCCCGGCCGACCCGCAGCTGGGCACCGCACAGCGCTGAACCCGCTGCGGGCCGGGGCCGGGGGCAGTCCTGTGCCCCCGGCCCGCAGGGCGCCGTCCGCGCCCCGTTGGGTGTTCGTGGGTCCGCGGGGGTGTCGTTCGTGCCCGCGGTGCCGTCCCGGCCTCGCAGGGAACGCCGCCGGGAGGGCGCCGGACGCTCTGCGGAGAGCCGCCGAGTGCTCAGCGGGCAGCCGCCGATCGCTCCCCGGGCGCGGAGCCGTGGCGGCCGGGTCCGCTCAGAGGACGGTGTTGAACGGGGGCACCTCGCCCGCCTCGCCCACCAGCTCCCAGAAATGATCCACCAGCCGGCGCAGATAGGCGGAGCGCTCCGCGGCGACCTCCTTCAGGCGGGCGTCGTTGTTCCGGGCCACGACATGACCCATGTAGCGCTCGGAGAACTCGGCGAACTCCGCGTGCATCGTCCGCAGCGCGTCGCTCACCCGGCTCTCGTTGATCGCGGCGATCTCCGCCACCGGGGCGATGTGGGACTTCCATCGGCCGTCGATGGCCGACCGCAGGTGGTCGGCCAGCTCGTCCACCCGGCCCATGATGCCGACGAGTTGGCGCAGGGAGAGTCCGAGCGTGTCCACCAGGGCCCGGGTCTGCCGGTAGTCGCCGTCCCAGCGCTGCGCCGCCTCGGCCGCCTGGTACTCGGCCACGGCCATCCCGATCCGGCCGGCCAGGCGCTCCGCGCTCAGCTGGCGGGCCAGCCGGTGTTCGGCGAGGGTGCGCGGCTGCACCCCCATCAGCACGGTCGCCGGGCACCAGAGCGTGTCGGCCAGGGCGAAGAGCTGCGGTTCCGTGGGGATGTGCGTGCCCTGCTCCCAGGCGACCACGGCTTCGGGAGGGATGGGGACGCCGCACGCCCCCATGGTCTGTGCGACGTGAACTTCTGTCAGGCCCATGCGAATGCGAGCGGCTCTGGCCTCGGTGGGGGAGAACGGAGTTCTGAGCACGTACGAGACACCTCGCTGCACCCATCCGGACATATGGGTGCTTGGGGGGAGGGGCAGGTGGAGGAACATCCAGGAGCGGGCAGATTAACAGATGATCCATTGGTAGGAAGTGCCAGCTTCCCTTCGATCCCAAGGTGAATGCAGGAACTTTCAACTACTCGCTGGTATTTGCCCCGGCCCCGCGTACCGTGCCGAATCCGATGCTCTGGGGCGGACCGGCGGAACTGTCGTTATCCGTACGCCCTTTGCTGGACATTCCTTGCGTCTGTCCGCGCTGTTGTCCAGAGGCCCGGGAGCTTTTCGTTACGCCGTGGGCCTGGGCCAGTGATCCAGGTCGCCGCCGCGCCACTCGATCACCGTCGGGTCGTCGAGCGTGGGATCGAGACCGGCCTCGCGCAGGAACTCGCACACGTCCCCCCGGCCGTGGGCGAGGCCCACGATCTGTCCGTGCACGGTGATGCGGCGCCCGCCCGACGGGGACGGCGGGTGCACGATCACGGGCGGGTGCTCGGTCATACGTACAGGGTGCTGCGCGAGCCGCCGGGGCGCATCCCGGTCGGCCGCCGGGCGGGCCGACCCCCACGGCGGGCCGATCCCGGCGAGAGGCCCCGGACCGGTCCCGGCTCTCCTGCGCACACGGGGTGTGAACGCCGCACCGGTGGACGGTCCGCGCGCACCCTGCCGGGGTGCCGGCTCGTGCGCTTCACTCGGACCGTGGCCGCCGCTTCCCGCGCCGCGGCCCGCCCCGCCCCCGTCGCGCCCCCTCCATGCCCCCGCGGCGGAGGGCGGGGGTCCGCGGCGTCAGCCGGTCCCCTGGGAGCCGCCGTCGCTTCCGGAGGGCGGGTTCGCCGGCGGTGTGGTCTCGCCGGACGGGGCGGAACCGGGGGTGGACGTCGGCTGGGCGGGCGGCGACTCGGCCGGCGGCTGCGGCGGGACGCTGGGCCCCGGTACGGGCGCCGTGGCCGACGAGCCCGGCGGCTGCTGCGGGACGGGGTGTCCGTCCCGGCTGTCGGGGGACGGCGAGCCCGAGCGGTCGCCCGGCTCGTCGGAGGGGCCGTCGGACGCCGAGGGTGATGCCGATGCCGACGTCTCGTGGGAGAGGCTGCCCGGCCTGTCGTCGCCGGGGGCGCCCGCCGGGCCGCCCGGTACTCCCGTGGCCTCGACGGTTCCCACACGCCGCGGGTCGTCGTCCGCGGGGGCCGCGTTCGGTACGCCGGGCAGGGGGAGGAGGGTGCTGGGTGCGATCGGTGTCGCGCCCGTCAGGCTGAGGACCAGCCCGGTGGCGTAGAGGGCACAGACGGCGCCCACGGCCCGGCCGGTGCGGCTCATGCTCCGGATGCGTCCGACGGAGACCCGTCCGTGCGCGCAGGGCGCCGCGGGGGCCGCGCCGGCCGGTGCCGCGGCGGCAGCGGCGGGCGCGGGGGCCTCGGCGGGTGCGGACGCGGCAGCCTTCCCGGAGCCGGAGCGCGACCCGGAGTCCGGGCCGGAGCCGGAGCGGGGCACGGAGTCCGGGCCGGAGCCGGAGCGGGGCACGGAGTCCGGGCCGGAGCCGGAGCGGGGCCCGGAGTCCGGGCCGGGCCCGGAGGCTGGGCCTGGGGTGGGCGCGGTCGCCGGGGCGGGCTCCGCCGCTGCCCCTGCCCCTGCCGCTGCTCCGGCGTCGGCCTTCGCGGCGGATCGCCGCCAGCCTCGGCCGGCGGGCCTCCGGCCGTCGGCGGCCTTCCGGCCGGTGCTCGCCGCGGGCTGAGGTGCCGCCTTCGCCGTCGGCCTCCGGCCGGACTCCACCTCGGTCCTGCCGCGGGCGTCCAGCGCGGTCGTCGGAACGTCCGATCGCACGGAGCGGGGCGGTGCCGGGCCGTCGTCCGGCTCGGAGAGGGAGTCCACGGACTGCTCCGCGAGCCGATCGCCCGGCGCGGGCGCAGGCCAGACGACGGGCGCCGGCTCGGCTGTGGGGGTGGTCGGCGGGCGCGCCTCCGGGGAGGGCTCCGGCGGGTTGTGCCTGGGGAACATGAGCGGCAAGGTAACGCCCCGCAACTGGATTCAGCGGGTGATTACCCCACTCAGTCGAAATAGCCCGCCAAATGGTCGAATTCGGCCACGCCCGATGTGTGGCGCCGATCAGCCGTCGGCCGCCAGGGCCCGGACGACCGCTCTGCCGATTCCCGACCCGGCGCCGGTGACCGCCGCGGTCCTCGGGCCGGTCTCGCTCTCCGCGATGGCCCGCAGAGTACGGGACAGCGGCGGGATTGCCCCCGAACGCCCCTTCGGGAGGCGAAGCTCATCGACTCGCCATGTACGTGTTGTGCCCGCGACAACACGCGGCCTCTCCCCGGCACTGGAATTCCGCAGTACAACACCCGTCAGGGGAGGGGCAGATGACTATCCCGTACCGCACGGAGCTCCGGGCCGCCGCCGCACACCTGGGCCGGCGCCGCTTCCTCACCGTCACCGGCGCGGCCGCCGCGCTCGCCTTCGCCACCAACCTTCCGGGCACCGCCGACGCCGCCGCTCTCGACGCGCGCCGGGCGCTCACCGCCGATCCGTTCACCCTGGGTGTCGCCTCCGGCGACCCGCTCCCAGGCTCCGTCGTGCTCTGGACCAGACTCGCCCCCGAGCCGTACGAGACCGGGGGCGGCCTGCCCGCCGCCCGCGTCGACGTCGACTGGGAGATCGCGCGCGACGAGCGCTTCTCCCGGGTCGTCCGCCGCGGCACGGCCACCGCGCACCCCGAGTTCGACCACACCGTGCACGTAGAGGCCGACGGCCTCGCCCCCGACTGCGTCCACTACTACCGCTTCCGGGCCGGCTCCTGGATCAGCCCCGTCGGCCGCACCCGCACCGCACCGGCCGCGGGTGCCCGGCTGAACGACCTGCGCCTCGCCGCGGTGTCCTGCCAGGCCTACCACGACGGGTACTTCACCGCGTACCGGCACCTCGCGGGCGAGGACCTCGACGTCGTGTTCCACCTCGGCGACTACCTGTACGAGTACGCCGTCGACGCGGCCGGCGGGGCCCGCAAGTACACCGACCGGAAGCTTCCCGCGGTGTTCAACCGGGAGACGGCCACCCTGGAGGACTACCGGCTCCGGTACGCCCTCTACAAGAGCGACCCGGACCTGATGGCCGCCCACGCCGCGCACCCCTTCGTCGTCACCTGGGACGACCACGAGGTCGAGAACAACTACGCCGACGACGTTCCGGAGGACGGCGGGCCGGCCGCGGACTTCCTGATCCGCCGGGCCGCCGCCTACCGCGCGTACTGGGAGAACCAGCCGCTGCGCCGGCCGCAGCGGCCGAGCGGCCCGGACATGCGTCTCTACCGGCGGCTCGGCTTCGGCCGGCTCGCCCGGTTCGACATCCTCGACACCCGCCAGTACCGCTCCGACCAGGCCCAGGGCGACGGCTGGCAGGTCCCGGGGCCCGAGGCGGAGAACCCGTCGCGCACCCTGACCGGGGCCGGCCAGGAGCGCTGGCTGCTGGACGGCTGGCGCTCCTCGCAGGCCCTGTGGAACGTGCTGCCCCAGCAGGTCACCTTCGCCCAGCGGCGGTCCACCACCGACGCCGACTACAAGGTGAGCATGGACGCCTGGGACGGCTATCCCGCCTCCCGCCGCCGGGTCCTCGCGGGGGCGCAGGCGGCCGGGATCGACAACCTCCTGGTGCTCACCGGCGATGTGCACGTGAGCTACGGGATGGACATCAAGGCGGACTTCCGGGACCCGGGCAGCCGGACCGTCGGGACGGAGCTGGTCACCACCTCGGTCTCCAGCGGCAAGGACGGCGCCGACCGGCCCGCCAACTGGGCCACCTACATGGCGGCCAACCCGCACATGAAGTGGTACAACGGCCGCCGCGGCTACCTCACCGTCACCCTCGGCACGGCGGAGGCGCGCGCCGACTTCAAGACCCTCAAGGCGGTGACCACCCAGGGGGCGGCGCTGACCACGGCGGCGTCGTTCGTCACCGAGGCGGGGTCGCCGGGGCTCGAACCGGCCTGAGGCTACCCGGCCTTCGAAGATTGACGTCGGCGGTCATCTGCGGTCCGAGGCCTGTGCTGTCCGCGGGCCGTCGTCCGCTGTCTGCCGTCTGCCGTCTGCCGGCCGTCGTCCGCGGGCCGGCCGGGCGACGGGCGTCAGGCTGCGGGCGCTGCCCGCCCGGCGGAGGCCGGTGGGACGGACACCGCCCGGTGCCCGTTCCCCCGGCCCGTCCGGCGCCCCCGCGTCCGCAGGGGTGTCCCGAGGTCCCCGCGTCCGCCGCGTGTCCTGGCCCGGCGCGGGCCGCTACTCCTCGCCCGGGTACCGGACCCCGATGCGGCTCCGGACCGCGTCCAGCGTGCGCATCACCGCCCGGCTGCCGTCCAGCGGCACCAGCGGGGACTCCGTCTCGCCCGCCCGCAGACAGCGCATCACTTCCAGCGCCTCGTGCCGCAGGCTGGTGCGCCGGCCCTCCAGGGCGAACTCCTCCGGCTCCCGGCCCGGCCGGTGCAGCACGAACCGGTCCGGATAGAAGAAGCCGCGCGGGAACTCGACCCGGCCCGCCGTACCCGTCACCGCCGCGGTCATCGGGGTGTCCGCGGTGATCGAGCAGCTCAGCAGGGCCACCGCGCCCGAGTCCCAGCCGAGGAGCATCCCGGTGTTGGCGTCCACGCCCTCCGGCGTGAGCTCCGCCCTGCCCTGCACCTCCGACGGCTCGCCGAGGACGAGATGGGCCAGCGAGACCGGGTACACGCCCAGGTCGAGGAGGGCCCCGCCGCCCCGCGCCGGATCGCGCAGCCGGTGCGCGGGACCGTACGGTCCGGGCAGTCCGAAATCGGCGTGCACGCTCCGGATCTCCCCGATCGCCCCGTCGGCTACGATCTCCGCCATGCGACGTATGACGGGATTGCAGTAGGTCCACATCGCTTCCATCATGAAGCGGCGGCGCTCCCGGGCCAGTTTCACCAGCTCGTCCGCCTCGCGGGCATTGAGCGTGAAGGCCTTCTCGCAGAGCACCGCCCGGCCGGCCTCCAGGCACAGGCCCGCCGCCGCCCGGTGCGCGGAGTGCGGAACGGCGACGTACACGACGTCCACGCCGTCGTCGGCCGCCAGCTCCGCCCAGCTGCCGTAGGCGCGGGGTATGCCGAACCGCTCGGCGAAGCCTCTCGCCGTGCCCGTGCTGCGGGAACCGACGGCCACGACCTCGGCCCCGGGCAGCTCCAGCAGCTGCGCGGTGAAGGACGCGGCGATGCCGCCGGTTCCGAGGATGCCCCAGCGCACCCGAACGTCCTGCACAGGCACCGCCCCCCGTCACCGTGGACCAGTCGTCATGCTGAGTGCATGGTAAGGATTCAACGAAAGTGGAGAGTCGAATGCCGGAAACCGGCCCGATGCGACCGGAAAAGTTGTCAGTTCGACCCGCTCGGGACAGAGAGCGGGTCATATCGGATACAGCGGGGGTGCCGGATGGGCGGGGAGACCCGGAGGAATGGGCGGCCGGGAGCGCCGCCGCGGGCCGAGGGGCGGTGCCGGCCGTGACCGCCGACCGGGACGGGGCGGTCGGGAGCGCCGACGGCCACGACCGGGCCTCGGGGGAGCAGCCTGCCGGCGGGGAGGACCGCGCAGGAGCAACGGAACGGGCAGCAGCGGCGGAGCTTGCCGAAACGGTTGAGCGGGCCGGAGCGGCGGAGTTTGCCGAAACGGTCGAGCGGGCCGGGACGGTGGACCGCGCGGGAGCGGCGGCTGCGGACGTGCGCACGGAAGGAGCAGCTCCGGAACCGCCGGCCGGTCGTGCCGCGCTGCTCCTCGTCCTCGTCCTCGGCGGGCTGACCGCGCTGGCACCGCTGTCGATGGACATGTACCTCCCCGCCCTCCCGGCGGTCACCGACGCGCTGCACACCCCCGCCGCCACCGTCCAGCTGACCCTGACCGCCTGCCTCGCGGGCATGGCGCTGGGCCAGCTCGTCGTCGGCCCGATGAGCGACAAGTGGGGCCGCCGCCGGCCGCTCGTCGCCGGCATGGCGGTCTATGTCGTCGCCACCGCCGTCTGCGCCTTCGCGCCCACGATCGAACTGCTCATCGCCTTCCGGCTGCTGCAGGGCCTGGCCGGGGCCGCCGGGATCGTGATCGCCCGGGCCGTGGTGCGCGACCTCTACGACGGCGTCGCCATGGCCCGGTTCTTCTCCAGCCTGATGCTGGTCTCCGGCGCCGCACCCGTCGTCGCGCCGCTCGTCGGCGGCCAGGTGCTCCGGGTCACCGACTGGCGGGGCGTCTTCTACGTCCTGGCGGGCATCGGCATCCTGATCACCCTGCTGGTGATCCGCAAACTCGGCGAGACACTGCCCCCGGAGCGGCGGCACAGCGGCGGGCTCGGCGCCACCCTGCGCACCATGCGCGGCCTCCTCGCCGACCGGGTCTTCACCGGCTACATGCTGGCCGGCGGCTTCACCTTCGCCACCCTCTTCTCCTACATCTCCGCCTCGCCCTTCGTGGTCCAGGAGATCTACGGCGCCTCCCCGCAGACCTTCAGCCTGCTGTTCGGCCTGAACTCGGTGGGCCTGGTCGCGGTCGGGCAGCTCAACGGCAAGCTGCTCATCGGCCGGGTCAGCCTCGACAAGGCGCTGTCCGTCGGCCTGGCCGTGGTCACCACGGCGGCCGTCGCGCTGCTGCTGATGGCGTCCGGCGTCTTCGGGGACGTGGGGCTCGGCCCGGTGGCCGCCGGGCTGTTCGTGCTGATGTCCGCGATGGGCGTGACGCTGCCGAACACCAACGCGCAGGCCCTGATGCGCACCCCGCACGCCGCCGGCTCGGCCTCCGCGCTGATCGGCACCTGCTCCTTCCTCGTCGGCGCGGTCGCCTCACCGCTGGTGGGCATCGCGGGGGAGCGCACGGCCGTCCCCATGGCGCTCGTCCAGGTGGTGTGCGGCCTGCTGGCGGTGACCTGTTTCCTGGGACTGTGCCGCCCCTGGCAGCAGCGGACCGTCGAGGGGACGGACCGCGGCCGGGACACGGAGGGAGCGGGAAGCTGACCACGTCGGAGCCGCACACGCGCCTGCACGCCGGCACCCCGGCGCGCGCCCGGCTGGACGCCGCCGAGCTGCACGAGCTGGTCCGCGAGGTACGACGGCTGCCCGAGGGGGAGCGCCCCTGGTGCGCGGGGGCGGTGGTCCTCGCCGGCCGGGGCCCGGTCGTCGCCGTCGAGCAGGCGGCCGGCTGGGCCGTGCGCTACGCCGGATACGACGCGGCCGCCGACCGGGGCGTCGCACTGCCGCGGGGGGCGTGGGAGCCGATGCGCACCGGCACCGTCTTCGACCTGGCCTCGCTGACCAAGCTCTGCACGGCGATCGTCGCGGTGCAGCAGATGGAGCGCGGCGTGCTGGAGGCGGGACGGCCGGTCGCCGCGTACGTCCCGGAGTTCGCCGCGGCGGGGAAGGGCGAGGTGACCGTACGGCAGCTGCTCACCCACACCTCCGGCCTCCGCCCCGAACTGCCCTTTTACGAGCGCGCGGGCCGGGCGGCGCGGCTGGCGATGCTGTGGGACGAGGAGCCGGTGGCCGCGCCCGGCTCCGGCCGGTGCTACTCGGACCTCAACATGATCGCGCTCCAGGTGGTGCTGGAGCGGATCACGGGCGAGGGGCTCGACGCGCTCGTTCGCACCGGGATCACCGGCCCGCTCGGGATGACGGCGACCGGCTTCCGGCCGGTCGGTACGGGGCCCGGAGGGGCGGGCGACCGCGGTACGGGGCCCGGCGGATCGGGGGACGGCGGGCCGGGGGACGGTCCGGCGGAGGTGTCGGGCGAAGGCCCGGCCGGGGTGGCGGCCACCGAGGATCAGCGCAGGCCGTGGGCCAAGGCCGACCGGGGCATGCTGCGCGGCGAGGTGCACGACGAGAACGCCTGGGCGTTCGGCGGGGTGGCCGGGCACGCCGGGCTGTTCTCCACCGCGTGGGACCTCGCCGTGCTCTGCCGGGCGCTGCTGAACGCCGGGACCTACGACGGCACCCGGATCCTCGCCCCCGCCTCGGTGGACCTGCTGCTGGCGCCGCCGGGGCTGGGGTTCGAGGTGGACCAGCCGTGGTTCATGGGCGAGCTGGCCGGCCGGGGCGCGGCCGGGCACACCGGTTTCACCGGGACGAGCCTGGTCCTGGACCGGGCCACGGACAGCTTTCTCGTGCTGCTCGCCAACACCGTCCACCCGCGCCGCAGGCCGGCGGACAGCGTCCCGCGCGCGACGGCCGCGACCCGCCTCGCCCGGGCCGCACAAGCGGCGTGAAGGTGCCCGGGGCATCCGAACTAGACTCGTTCGGATGCACGCCCCTGATTCTCCCCGCACCGGTGCCGTCACTGTGCCCGAGGCACTGCGTACGGCACTCGCGCGGCTTCTCGACGGTCTGCCGCCCCGGCAGGCCGCACAGGCGGTCGACCGGCTGATCGCCAACTACCGGGGGCGCACCCCCACCGACGCCCCGGTGCTCCGCGACCGCTCCGACGTCGCCGCGTACGCCGCGTACCGGATGCCCGCCACCTTCGAGGCCGTCCGGGCCGCGCTCGCCGCGTTCCGGGAACAGCTGCCGGAGTGGGCGCCGGCGAGCCACACGGACGTGGGCGGCGGCACCGGCGCGGCCACCTGGGCCGTGACGGCGGCCTGGCCGGAGGCGGAGCGCCGCACGACCGTGCTGGACTGGGCCGAGCCCGCGCTCGCGATCGGCCGCGAGCTGGCGGCGGACTCCGGCCTCCCGGCGCTGCGCGCGACCGACTGGCGGCGTGCGGCGATCGGCGGCGGACTGGAGCTGCCGGAGGGCACCGACCTGGTCACGGTCTCGTACGTGCTGGGCGAGCTGACCCCCCAGGACCGCCGGTCGGTGGTCGACGAGGCGGCGCGCGCGGCGCAGGCGGTGGTGCTGATCGAACCGGGCACCCCCGACGGCTATCTGCGGATCATCGAGGCCCGGGACCGGCTGATCGCGGCCGGACTGCGGGTCGTCGCTCCCTGCCCGCACAGCGCCGCCTGCCCGATCGAACGGGGCCGGGACTGGTGCCACTTCGCGGCCCGGGTCGGCCGGTCCTCACTGCACCGGCAGGTGAAGGGCGGTTCCCTGCCGTACGAGGACGAGAAGTTCAGCTATGTGGCGGCGGTGCGCTTCCCGGCGGCCACCGCCGAGCACCGGGTGGTACGCCATCCGCAACTCCGCAAGGGACAGGTCCTGCTGGACCTCTGCACCGCCGACGGGGCCCTGCGCCGCAGCACGGTGACCAAGCGCCAGGGGCCGCTGTACCGCGCCGCCCGCGACACGGAGTGGGGCGACAGCTGGCCGCCGCCGCGGGAACCGGACGAGCCGGACGCGGCGGAGTGACAGGGCGCGCCGCCGCGCCTGAGGGACGTCAGCTCCGACGGTGCCGCTGTGCCTGATGACCCCGGTGCATGACGGCCCTGGTTGCATGACGGCCCTTGCGCCTTGACGGTCCTTGCGCACGAGGGCCGTCGGGCCCGGAGACCGACCGGGCTCCGGACGGTGGCCGCCGGCCGGGGTTCCGTCCCGGCCGGCGTGCTCTCCGGCGGCCGTGCGCGGCGCCGCCCGTTCCGGCCGGTCAGTCTGCCGAACGCAGCTCCATCGTGCAGCACTTGACGCTGCCGCCGCCCTTCAGGAGCTCCGACAGGTCCATGCCGACCGGTTCGTACCCCCGGTCCCGCAGGGGATCGCACAGGCCCAGCGCCGCCTGGGGGAGCAGGACGTGGTGGCCGTCGGAGACCGCGTTCAGCCCGAACGCGGCGGCGTCGGCCTCCTCGGCGACGATCGCGTCCGGGAAGAGGCGGGCGAGGACGGCCCGGCTGCCGGGGGAGAAGGCGTCCGGGTAGTACATCACCTCGTCGCCGGCGAGGACGCAGAGCGCGGTGTCCAGGTGGTAGTAGCGCGGGTCGATCAGATCCAGGCCGATCACCGGGCGGCCGAAGAACTCCTGTGCCTCCGGGTGGGACAGCGGGCTGCTGCGGAAGCCGCGGCCGGCCAGCAGCCAGGAGTCGGTGACGGCGAAGTCCCCCTCGCCCTCGTTGATGTGGACCGGTTCGCGGACGTCGGCCTCGTCCCAGCCGTGGGAGTGGAACCACTCCCGGTGCACCGCGGCCTCGGCGGTCCGCTCGGGATGGGCGAACCGGGCCCCGAGGACCCGGCCGTCCACGACCGTCGCGCCGTTCGCCGCGAAGACCATGTCCGGCAGATCCGGCCGCGGTTCGAGCACCTCCACGGTGTGCCCGAGGGCCCGGTAGCGGTCGCGCAGGTCCTCCCACTGCGCGAGGGCCAGTGCGAGATCGACCGGCTTGGTGGGGTCCATCCAGGGGTTGATGGAGTAGGTGACCCTGAAGTGCGTGGGTGGGCACATCAGGTACCGGCGAGGACTGAACGATGAGCGCAAGGAGGTCTCCTCACGGTGGAATGGGGCGCAGACGTGAGATACCTGCACGCTCACATGTTCCACGGTCGGGCCCCGCCGCGCAGTGATCCGTACGGATGAATCGCGAAGGGACACCGGGACCGTCAGTCCTCTTGCGCTCCGGCCCGGGAATCCCCCGGACCGTCCGTGCCCCGGGCGGGCTCCCGGGCCGCCCGGAGGGAACGCAGCAACTCGCGTTTGGCGGCCTGCGGGTCGCCGGCGCCGCCCGCGGGCCGGCCGCCCCGTCCGCCGCGCAGCGCGGAGCGGGACAGATTGCTGCGGGTACCGCCCACGCCGAGCATGGAGCCGGCACTGCCTCGGGTCATGAGTCCTCCTCGATCGAACTGGCCGAGACGGTTCGTCTCGCTTCCATCCCGAGTCTGCACGGAACGTATCGTCTCGTCAAGACGAAACGTCTCGCCTCGGACTGGTAGATTCGAACCATGCCTCAGACCCGGACCCCCGATTCCACCCGCCGCAGCGAACGTTCCCGGCAGGCGATCCTCGACGCCGCCCTCGAACTCGTCGGAGAGGTCGGCTTCAACAAGCTGACGATCGAAGCCATCGCGGCCCGTGCCGGTGTCGGCAAGCAGACCATCTATCGCTGGTGGCCCTCGAAGGCCGCCGTGCTGTTCGACTCCTTCCTGGCCCTCAGCGGGCAGGAGGAGGGCGGCCCGGTGCTGCCCGACAGCGGTGACCTCGAGGCCGACCTGAAGCTCGTCCTGCGGGCCACCGTCGACGAGCTGGGCGACCCCAAGTACGACCTGCCCAGCCGCGCCCTGACCGCCGAGAGCCAGAACGATCCCGAGCTCGCCCGCGAATTCACCGGCCGGGTCCTCGAACCGCAGCTCGTCGCCTTCGAGGAGCGGCTGAGCGCGGCCCGGGAGGCCGGAGAGGTCGCCGAGGACACGGATCTGCGGGTGGCCGTGGAGATGCTGGTCGGCCCGCTGTACCACCGGTGGATGCTGCGCACCCGCCCGCTGACGCACGACTTCGCGGACAGCGTCGTCGAGCAGACCCTGCGGGGGCTCCGGCCGCGGGGATAGCTCCGCAAGGTCCCGCCACCGCTGTACGGGACGGGTGCCCGCCGCTCAGCCGCTCCCGCTGCCCGCGCCCGCCCCCGAGCCCGGCCTCCGCTCCACCGGGGTGGCCGCGAGCAGTGCCGGGGCGTCGGTGACGATCCCGTTGCAGCCCAGCCGCAGGGCGCGGTCGCGGTCCCGCGGGGTGTTCACCGTGTGCGCCCACACCCGGGGGATGCCGGAGGCGACGGCCCGGCGCAGATCCGCGTCGCTCGCCCGGTGGTCCACGTCCAGCAGCGCCACGAAGTCCCGCCACCGCCCGGGCCGGTCGTGGCGCAGCTGGCGCGCCGAACGCCACAACTGGGCCAGCAGGCCCAGCCGGTGGGCCCGCCGGGCCAGCCACGGCCGGTTGGTGTTCACGAACACCGCCCGCTCCAGCCCCCGGGCGTGGATCATCCGGGCGAGCCGCGACAGGCTCCGCGGGTCCTTGGCCTCCAGTATCAGGACGCGCCGCCCGCCGAACCGGTCCAGCACCTCCGCCACCGTCGGCGCGGGCTCCGGCCGCCAGCTGCGGCGCAGCGCGCCCCGCGGCCGGATCCGCACCGCCCGCCACTGCCACCGGCTGAGCCGGTCCACCGGGCCCCGCAGAGCGGTCGTCCGGTCCAGGGAAGCGTCGTGCATCACCACGAGCGTGCCGTCCCGCAGTATCCGGGTGTCGGCGTCGAGCACCTGGGCCGTGCCGCGGCTGAACGCTGTCAGCAGGCCCGACATGCTGTTCTCCGGAACCTCCAGCGCGCCGGCGCGGTGCGCGGTGTACACGGTTCCCGGCAGGTCGTCGACGGTCCGCCCGGCGGCGGCGATCTGCACCGGAACGACCGGCCCCGCCAGGGACATCGCGAGGACACCCGCCAGCAGGGACCTTGTGACCATGAAAACAACGCTAGGGCGGGATTTCCGGGTATGCCCTGTCATGGTGCCCCAATGGATGGCGGACCCCACACACCCGGATGCGGAGTCCGGCCCCGGGGGGAGGAGGATGGTGGCAGCATTGATCGGACAGCGGTCGAAGTGAGGGGATAGATGGACTCCGACAACAACCGCAGTCGCGGCAGGGACAGCAGGTTCTCCCAGTGGCTGCGCCGCCGTCCGAGAAGCGGTGCGGGCGCTCCGGGTACGGCTGCGGCGGACGCCGGCCGGGAGGATCTCCTGCTGGCCGCGGCCGCGGCGGGGTTCCCGCTCGCCCAGGCCGCGTACCCCTCCGACTACGGCTGTTCCTGCGACCGGATCGGCTGTCCCACGCCCGGTCGGCACCCCGTCTCCTTCGCCTGGCAGACCCAGGCCTCCACCGACCCGGAGAAGATCGGCCGCTGGCTGCGGGCCCAGCCGCAGGCCAACGTCATCACCGCCACCGGCATCAACCACGATGTGCTCGACGTGCCCGCGGACGCCGGGCTCAGCGCCCTGGAGCGGCTGGAGGCCGACGGGGTGGAGGTCGGCCCGGTCGTCGCCGGCGGGGAGGGGCCCCGGGGCCGGGTGCTGTTCTTCACCGCCACCCGCGGCACCCCGGACGACGAGGACGAGTGGTGGCCCTGCGAGCTGGACTGCCACCCCGAGACCCTGGACGAGCACCCGGGCCTGCGCTGGCACTGCCGCGGCAGCTATGTGCTCGTACCCCCGTCGCGGCTGCCGTCCGCCGGGCCGGTGACCTGGCTGCGCGGACCGGGGAGGCCGCTGCCGGATCCGCTGACGCTGCTGGAGACGCTGACGGACGCCTGCGCCCGGTACGCCACCGACGACACCGACCACCACTCGGCGGCCTGGCCGCTCCACCACTGATCACCCGCGGGCCGGTGATCACGTCACCCGCGGGTCGGTGATCACGTCACGCGCAGGTCGGTGATCACGTCACGCACGGGGCGGTGATCCCCGAAGGGGAACCGGTCGGGTCAAGGGCGCCTGCCCGGACCCGCTCGGCCGCCCCCCCGCCCCGATCACTTGCCGCGCGCGGCGGTCACGCCCTCCAGCCGGTTGAGGACGTCCACCGGGCCCTGCGGGGGAATCCGGGCCGCCGACTCGGAGATCCTGGACAGGATCAGCGCGCGCTCCGGCTTGCCCTGCATCAGGGCCTTCGCCGTGGGGTCCTTGACCTCGCCCACCCGGGAACCGGCCGCCATCGTCCGCTGCTCGGCGTGGTGCGCGGCGAAGAACGCCAGCGCGCCGCCGTCCTCCGTGCGGAGCGCCACCGGCGCGTACTGCGGTGGCTTCGCGGGCTGGTCCCGGTAGTCCGTCCAGAACTGCGGGGTCTTCAGCAGCTTCTTGCGCGTCGCCCGCTGGCCCGAGGTGGCCGGGCCGTCGGCGAACACCCCGCCCCGCCCCGTCTGCAGGTAGTCGGTGTACGTGCCGCTCAGCCGGCCCGGTGCCAGGGCCAGACCGGACGACGAACCGGCCGCGACCGGCTCGGCCCAGCCGTCCTCGTCGGTCCGGAACGCCGGCACCTCGTCCTTGCCGAGGATCGAGAGGTAGGAGACCTTCCACGGATCGGCGGCCCGGGAGCGGGTGAAGACCAGCAGCCAGCGGAAGTCGTTGCGGTTGCTCGCGGTGTCCGCCACGAAGAACTTCGGCCAGCCGGCCTGCTTCGGGATCGTGTACCGCGCGTCCGTCAGCTCCAGCGGGGGGAAGCCCGGGTTGCCGTCGGGGCTGTTGACGCGCTGCGCCTTCACCCGGGGCTCCTCCATGGCCAGCAGCGCGCCCGTCTCGACCCCTGCGGCGGCGGCCGGGTCGCTCTTCCGGTACGCCGCGTTGTAGCCGTCGGTGAAGCGCTCCAATGCCTTCGCCGCGTCAGCCTTCCGCGCCGCCGGGATGACCGCCCGTTCCCCGTGCACCGTCACGCACCCCGTCAGGCTCAGCAGAGCTGCGGCTGACAGGAACGCCGTCACCTGGGACCACCTGCGGGGCGTCCGTATCATCGGGTCGCGACTCCTTCGAGGGCTCCTCGGGGGCTGCTTGAGTCGGCGCAACCCTACCCGGGGCGAAGAACAGGGCGAGGGTGGGGATCACGTACAGCGTCCACACCACGACCTGGAGCACCGTCGGGTCCGGCTGGAAGTTCAGCGTGCCCTTCAGCAGGGTGCCGTACCAGCTGTCCGGCGGGACGGCGGCGCTGACGTCGAACGCCTTGGTGCCCAGCCCCGGGAGGAAGCGCGCCTCCTGCAGATCGTGGAAGCCGTACGCCAGCACGCCCGCCGCGACGACCACCAGCAGCGCGCCGGTCCAGGTGAAGAACTTCGACAGGTTGATGCGCAGCGCGCCGCGGTAGAACAGCCAGCCCATCAGCACCGCCGAGACCAGGCCCAGCAGCACGCCGATCAGCGGCCGGGCCGTGCCGTCGTCGGTGGCCTTCACGGCCCGCCAGACGAACAGCGCGGTCTCCAGGCCCTCCCGGCCGACCGCCAGGAACGCCGTCGCCACCAGGGCACCCGTGCCGACGGCCAGCGCCTGGTCCAGCTTGCCCTGGAGCTCGGCCTTCAGATGCCGCGCGGTGCGCCGCATCCAGAACACCATCCAGGTCACCAGGCCGACGGCGACGATCGACAGGGAGCCGCCGAGGAGTTCCTGGGCCTCGAACGTCAGCTGCTGCGAGCCGTACTCCAGCACCGCGCCGAACGCCAGGCTCACGCCGACCGCGATGCCGATGCCCGTCCAGATGGGGCGCAGCGCGTCCCGGCGCCCGGTCTTCACCAGGTACGCCACCAGGATGCAGACGACGAGGCTGGCCTCCAGGCCCTCGCGCAGGCCGATCAGATAGTTGGCGAACACGCCGGTCACCGCCCCTTCGTGGCGTCGAAGAGCTCCCGGCCCCACCAGTCGTCGCGGCCGCGGACGCCCGGCGGGGCGGCGAACAGGGCCGAACCGACGTGCTGGATGTACTCGTTGAGGGCGTCGATCCGGGCGAGGTTGCGCTGCACGGGCACGAAGCCGGTGCGGACGTCGCGCTGGTAGGCGATGAAGAACAGCCCGGCGTCCAGCAGACCCAGCCCGTCCGTGCCGTCCGTGAAGGAGTAGCCGCGGCGCAGGATCTTCGCCCCGCCGTTGCTGTCGGGGTGGGCCAGGCGGACGTGCGCGTCCTCCTTCATGGCCTTCAGGTCCGGCTCGTCGCGCTCGCGGCGCTTGCCGTAGGGGGCGCCTTCGCCCTTGGTGCGGCCGAAGATGTCCTCCTGCTCCTGCAGTGAGGTGCGGTCCCAGGTCTCGATGCGCATCCGGATGCGCCGGGCCACCAGGTACGAGCCGCCCGCGAGCCACTCCGGCCCGTCCTTCTCGGACACCCAGACGTGCTTGCGCAGGGCGGGGGCGTCGGTGCCCGCGATGTTCCGGGTGCCGTCCTTGAACCCCATCATGTTGCGCGGGGTCTGGGCGTCGGGCGTGGTGGACGAGGTCTTGCCGAAGCCCAGCTGGGACCAGCGGATGGCGACCCTGCCGAAGCCGATCCGGGCGAGGTTGCGGATGGCGTGCACCGCGACCTGCGGGTCGTCGGCGCAGGCCTGGACGCACAGGTCGCCGTCGCTGCGGTCGGCGTCGAGGTTGTCGCCGGAGAACGTCGGCAGCTCGATCAGGGCCTCGGGCAGCTGGGACTTGAGTCCGAAGCGGTCCTTGCCGTCCCGCTCGAAGAGCGTCCGGCCGAAGCCGATCGTGAGGGTGAGCCGGGACGGCTTGAGGCCCAGCGCCTCGCCGGTGTCGTCCGGCGGTGCCTCCGGGATGCCGGGGACGGCGCCCTCGCCGACCGAACGGCCCGCGGTCATCGCCGCGGCGGCCTCGGTCCACTCCTTGAGCAGGGCGATCAGCTCGTCGCGGGAGTCGGTCTTCACATCGAACGCGGCGAAGTGCAGCCGGTCCTGGACGGGCGTGGCGATACCGGCCTGGTGACGGCCGTGGAAGGGCACCGCGGCGCCCGCGCCCGCGGCGAGCGCGGGCGCCGTGTCGTCGGCGGTCAGCGCGGCCGCGGTGCCGCCGGCCGCGGCGGCGCCCAGCGCGAGCCCGGCGCCGCCCCAGCCCAGCAGCGAGCGGCGCGACGGCGCCCGGCCCATGGCCGTTCCGCCCGGCTCGTCGGTCTCGGAGCTCATGCTTCTCCCTACTTCACGACGGCGGCGGCGAGCTTGGACAGCGGCTCGGCGAGGGCGTTGACCCCGTCGGACAGCTCCTTGCGGTCGGCCTTGCCGACGGTGTCGTAGGAGTCGAAGGCGTAGGAGTCCTTGTCCTCGCGGTACCGGTCGAGCAGCTTGTCCAGCGCCGCGAACTGCCGGTCCAGCTCCTTGACGAGAGCCGGGTCGTTCTTGCCCGCGACCGGCTTGAGCAGCTCGTAGGACTTCTCCGCGCCCTCCACGTTGGCCTTGAAGTCGACCAGGTCGGTGTGGCTGTAGCGCTCCTCCTCACCGGTGACCTTGCCGGTGGCGACCTCGTCCAGCAGCTCCTTGGCGCCGTTGGCCATGCCGGTCGGGTCGATCTCCGCCGTGCCGACGCGCTTCTGCCAGTCCTTCAGGTCGGTGACGAGCCGCGCGGCCAGGTCCTTCTCCTCCTGGCCGATCTTCTTGTCCTTCCACAGCGCCTTCTCCAGGCGGTGCCAGCCGGTCCACTTCTGGCCCTTCTCCAGCCCGTCCTCGCGGAGGTCGACCTTGGGGTCGATGTCACCGAAGGACTCGGCGACCGGCTCGGTGCGCTCCCAGCCGATGCGCGACGGGGCGTACGCCTTCTTGGCACCCTCGACGTCGCCCTTCTTCACCGCGGCGACGAACTTCTCGACCTCGGGCAGGGTCTCGTCGGCCTGCGCCTGGACGTACTTCCGGTAGGCGGCGACCGCCCCGTCCAGCCGCGGGTCCAGCTTCTTCGCCGCGCCCTCGCCGGTGGCCTCGACCTTCTGCCGGATGCCGTCGCCCTTCATGCCGGGCTTGCAGGCGATCTCGTACGAACCGGCCTTGACGGTGGTGGTGATCGTGGCCTTGGTGCCGGGGCCGATGTTCTCCCGCTCGGTGACGATGCGGTCGCCGGGGGCGTAGACGTAGACCTCGGTGGTCTTCGCGCCGGTGTTCTCCACGGCGAGTTCCACGTGGCCGGCCGCGAACGTCTTCTTCGACACCTTGCACGCGGTGTCCGAGGCGGTGATCTCGATGGCCCCGGGCCCCTTGGCGTCGGTCTTCTCGGCGCAGCCGGTGACCGCGGTGAGGGCCGCCGCGGCGACGGCCGCCAGCGCGGCACCGGAGGTGTTTCGGACGACTCGCATTCGGGCTCCAGGCATGCTCGGACAGAGGAGGGGGTGGCGTGTGAGGCTGACCTAAGTTATCTGAGGCTTACCTGATCTCTCGCCGGGGGTCCAGTGATCCCGGTCTCACCGGAAGCGGTCCGGAACGGCTGTCGGACCCCCGTGCCATCATGATTGTGCGTTTGTGCGGGGGGTTTTTCGTGAGCGGACATCTGGGGGGATGATGGCTCGGACCATGACATTCGGTGCGGCGCTCGGTGAGCTCCGCAGCGCGCAGAAAACGGCCAGGGGGGTGTCGCTGTATTCGCGGCACATCAACCGGCCGGCCGGAAGGATTCTCGCCGCGGCGGCCTGCCGTGCGGGGCTGACCCCGAATCAGGTCACCCTGGTCAGCGCCGCCTTCAGCTTCTCCGCGGTGGCGGCGGTCGCGGTCTTCCCGCCGTCCTGGCCGCTCGCCGTCGCCGTCTGGGCCGGCCTGGTCGTCGGCTTCGCGTTCGACTCGGCGGACGGACAGCTGGCCCGGCTGCGGAGAGTGAGCAGTCCGGCCGGAGAGTGGCTCGACCACGTCGTGGACTGCGCGAAGATCACCGCGCTGCACGCCGCGGTACTGGTGTCCTTTTACCGATTCTTTGACCTGCCGGGCCCCGGCTGGCTGCTGCTGCCGCTCGGATTTCAGCTCGCGGCCGTGCTGATCTTCTGCGGTGGCCTGCTCACCGACAAGCTCAAGCCGAAGCCGGCCGCCGGGGCGCCCGCCCCGCCCTCACCCCTGCGGGCGGTGGCGCTGCTGCCGGTCGACTACGGCGTCTTCTGCCTCGTCTTCCTGACGCTCGGCAGCGAGCGGGTCTTCCTCGGCGCCTACACCGTGCTGGCCGCGGTGCACGGCCTCTTCCTGGCGGCCTTCATGGCGAAGTGGTTCCGGGAACTGTCTGCGATACGCCCGGCGTGACCAGCGCCTCCAGGGCCCGCCGCAGCTGGGTGCTGGAGGTGTGGACGGTATAGGGGAAGTAGACGACCTCGACGCCTACGGTGGCGAAGTCGCGCTCCAGCCGCTCTCCCTTCGGGGTGCCGCGCCAGTCGTCCCCCTTGAAGATCACGTCGAACCGGACCTGCTGCCAGGTGTCCAGCTTGTCCGGCACGGTCTCCACGAACGCCGCGTCCACGAAGCGGATGCTGCGGACGATCTCCAGGCGCTCGACGAGCGGAACCACCGGCGCGCGGCCCTTGGCCAGCTCCGCCATCTCGTCCGAGACCACCCCGGCGACCAGGTAGTCGCACTGGCTGCGGGCGTGTCTGAGGATGTTGAGATGGCCGACGTGAAAGAGGTCGTAGACCCCCGGCGCGTATCCCACGGTGTGCGGCATGCGAAATGGAACCCCCCACTCGCGACGCGCTCCCCAGCGCGTCAGAGCCACCGACGATAGTCGGGAGCGGAGCCGCCGACCGGAAGATTGCGAAAGCTGAACGAACAGAGAAAAACGACAAGTTGCACCGAGGACGGGCTAGGGTGCAACTGATCGACTCTGGGGGGAGGAGATGCGCATGTCGGAGCATGGGGGGCGGCGCGTCCTGTTGGTGTCCACCAACTACGCGCCCGAACAGGCCGGAATCGGCCCGTACGCCACACAGATCGCCGAGCACTGGGCCGCCGACGGCCGGACCGAGGTGCATGTGCTGGCGGGAATGCCGCACTACCCGGCCTGGCGGACCGACCCCGCCTACCGCGGGGTGTGGCGCACCACGGAGGAGCGCGCCGGAGTGCGGGTGCACCGCCGCCGGCACACCGTCCCGCCACGGCAGACCGCCGTGCGCCGCGCCCTGTACGAGGCGTCGATCCTGGCCCACGGCCTGGCCGCGCCGCCGCGCACCGGCCGTCCCGACGCGGTCGTCGCCCAACTGCCCAGCCTGGCCGGGGGTGTCATCGGCGCCCGGATCGCCCGGCGGTACGGCGTGCCGTACGTCCCGGTCGTCCAGGACCTGATGGGCGCCGCGGCAGCCCAGAGCGGTATCCGCGGCGGGGACCGGGCGGCGGCCGCCGCCGGCGCCGTCGAGCGCTACGCCCTGCGCCGGGCCACCCTGGTCGGCGTCATCCACGAGACCTTCGTCGACAAGGTCGCCGCGATGGGCGTCCCCCGGGAGCGCATCCGGCTCGTCCCCAACTGGTCGCACGTGGAACGGCCCACCCGGCCGCGCGCCGAGATGCGGGCCCGGCTCGGCTGGCGCGAGGGCCGCACCGTGGTGCTCCACTCCGGCAACATGGGCCTCAAGCAGGGGCTGGAGGTGCTCGTCGAGGCCGCCCGGCAGGCCCCCGAGGTGCACATCGTGCTGATGGGCGACGGCAACCAGCGCGAGCACCTGCGGACCCTCGGCGGCGGACTGCCCAACCTCCACTTCCTCCCGCCCGCGGACGAGGCCGACTTCCCGGACGTCCTCGCCGCCGCGGACGTCCTCGCCGTCACCCAGCGGGCCTCGGTGCTCGACATGAGCATCCCGTCCAAGCTCACCTCCTACTTCGCCGCCGGGCGGCCGGTGGTCGCCTCCGTCGCCGACCAGGGCGGCACGGCCGAGGAGGTCCGCCGCTCGGAAGCGGGCGTTCTGGTTCCGCCGGAGAATCCCGGCGCGCTGCTGGCCGCGGTCCGTAAGCTGGCCGAAGACCCCACCGCGGCCGACGCGTTGGGGGCACGCGGCCCGGCCTACGTCGACGCCCACCTCAGCCGTGAGGCGGGCCTGGCCAGAATCACCCGGCTCCTCGACGAAGCGCTCGACGGCCGCCCCGAACCGCGGAGGGGGCCCCGCACATGACATCGCACCACGCCTCGGACCCGGCGCCCGGCGGCCCGGACCGGCCCCGCGCGCCCCAGGCGCACGAGGAACCGGACCTGCTGCGCGACCAGTTCAGACAACTGCTCCGCTACCGGCTGATCCTCGCCGTGGGCCTCGCCGTGGGGCTGCTCGGCGGCGCGCTGCTGGGCGTGCTCGGCGGCGACTCCTACGTCGCCACCAGCGAGGTCACCGTACGGGCCGCCTCGGTCGACCCGTTCGCCCCCGGTGGCACCTCCCCCGACAAGGGGGTGAGCATCGGCTCCGAGCGGCAGACGGCCGTCAGCAACGCCGTCGCCTGGCGAGCGGCCAAGGACCTCGGCCTCCCGCCGGGCACCAAGGGGCTCCAGGGGGGCCTCCAGGTCACCAACCCGCCCAACACCCTCGTGCTGCGCTTCGCCTACACCGACTCCTCGCCCGGCCGGGCCGCCGAGCGCGCCAACGCCTTCACCCGCGCCTACCTCGACAACCGCGAGCAGCAGACCAAGAGCCTCATCGACAACATGGTCAAGGGCTACCAGAAGCAGCTCAAGCCGCTGGAGAAGCAGCGCGACGAGCTGGCGAAGCAGGTCGCCGGGCTCAGCGACGGCCGGGCCCTGGACACGGTGCTGTCCACCCAGTCCGGGGTGCTCGGCAAGATCTCCGAGCTGAACAGCAACGTCACCAAGCTCAAAGCCCTCGACACCACCCCCGGGTTCGTCGTCCGCACCGCCACCCCGCCGTCCGAACCGTCCGGCCCCGGCCTGCCGATGATGCTGGGCCTCGGCGCCGCCGTCGGCATCGGCCTCGGACTCCTCGGCGCCTGGGTGCGGCTCGTCTTCGACCCCACCGCCCGCTCCGAGAGCGATGTCGTCCGGGCCCTGCGCGCCCCCGTCCTCGGCACCCTGCCCCGCGGCCGGCGCGGACAGACCACCGCGCTGCTCGCCGACGGCCGGCTCGCCGAGGAGTACCGTTCGGTCGCCTTCCGGCTCGCCTACGACCAGCGGTTCGCCGGCCGGCGGCGGCTGCTCGTCGTCGCCCCGCGCGGCACCATCGACACCGCCGCCGCGGTCTCCGTGAACCTCGCCGCCTCCTTCGTCGAGATGGGGCGCGAGGTGCTGCTCGTCGAGGCCGACCTGCGCACCCCGTCGCTCTCCGCCCGGCTCCGCGCCACCGACGGCATCCGGCCCGGCTGGGCCCGCACCCCGGCCCGGGGCGACAACGGCTGGCCCACGGGAGAGCAGATACCCATCGACGCGGGGGAGTCCGGCGCCTTCGACCTGATCCCCGGCGGCCGGGTCCGCAACGTCGCGCGCGCCCTGACCTCCACCCCCGCCACCCAGCTCATCGCCACCGCCGACGACGAGGACTCGGTCGTCGTCGTCCTCGCCCCGGCCGTCCTCTCCTACGCCGACGCCATAGCGCTCGCCGACCGGGTCGACGGCGTCCTGGTCGTCTGCGACCCCCGCGAGGTGCGGCGCGACGACCTCGACCGGGTGCGGGAACTCGTCGCCGGCGCGGGCGGCACCGTGCTCGGCGCCGTCCTCCACTCCGAAGGCGGCAACCGGCCCCGCGGCGGGTCCAAGGGCGGGACGGGCACCCGCCGCCGTACCGAGGCCGACGCGGCGGCGCAGCCGGCCACCGACGCGGCGGAGGGCCCGGAACGCCCCGAGGGGCCCGGCACCCTCGCCCTGCGCCAGGTCGACCCGGACCAGCTCCCCGCCCGTACGTCCTCCCACCGGTGACGCGTCCGCGGGACGGCGGGGAGGCCGGTTCCGGGGGTGAGGCGGTGCCCGGCGGGGGCTCTGGCGGGGAGGCCGCTTCCGGTGACGGGGCGGGGCCCGGCGGGGGCTCCGGCGGGGCGGACTCCCGCGGGGAGCAGGGCGGCACAACCTCCGGCGGGACGGGCTCCGGCGGTGGCATACCCTCCGGCGACGGGACGGGCTCCGGCGGTGGCATACCCTCCGGCGACGGGACGGGCGCCGGCGGTGATGCCGGATCCGGCGGGGCAGGCGGCGGCCGGGACTCCGGCAGCGCGGCCGCCACCGACGGGGCCGCCACCGGCCGGAGCGGCATCGGTACCCGCCTCGCCGTCCTCTGCTCCGTCGCCGACCAAGGCGTGTCGGCCCTCACCAACATCGTGGTGCTGGTCGTCGCCGCCCGGCTCTCCAGCGCCGCCGGATTCTCCGTCTTCTCCCTGGTCTACACCGTGTTCGCGGTGCTGCTCGGGCTCTTCGTCGCCTACGTCGGCCAGGCGCTCGTCCTGGAACGCGGCGAACCGGCCGCCGTACGGGAGGCCTGCCGCTCCGCCGTGGCCTTCACCGCCTGGGCCTCGGCGGCGATCGGTGCCGTCATGGCCGCCGTCCTCTCCCTCGTGCCGGGCGGTACCGCGCACGGACTCGCGGTCCTGGGCCTCGTCCTGCCCGTCGTCCTGGTCCAGGACGGCATGCGCTACTGCTTCTCCACCCTGCGGCTGCCGCACTGCGCCCTCGCCGCCGACCTGGTCCGCCTCGCCGCCGCCGTCCCCGCCCTCGCCGTCCAGCCGCACGGCTCCGGGCCCGACCGCCTCATCGCCGTCTGGGGCCTCTCCGCCCTCCCGGCCCTGGCCGTCTCCGCGGCGCTGCTCGCCCCCCGGCTGCGCGGTGCCGCCTCCGACCCGCGCCGGCTGCTGCGCCGCGGCCACCTCGGCAGGCGCTTCGTCGTCGAATTCGCCGTCGGCAACGCCTCCAGCCAGCTCGCCGTCATCGGACTCGGCCTGTTCGCCAGCCCGTTGGCGGTCGGCGCGCTGCGCGGCGTGACGACCCTCTTCGGCCCGATGAACGTGCTGTTCAACGCCTCCACGGGGTTCGGCCCGCCGATCCTCAACCGTTACCCCACGGCCGCCCGCAAGGTCCGCGCCACCGTGGTGCTGGCCATCGCTCTCTCCGCCGTCGCCGCCGCCTGGGCCGCCGTCCTCATCGCGCTCCCGGACCGCCTCGGCCGCGAACTCCTCGGCGACACCTGGGCCGCCTCCTCCGCTCTCCTCCCGGCGACCGGCAGCCAGTACGCGGCCATCGCCCTGGGCACCTGCGCCCTGCTCACCCTCCGCGTGCTGCGCCCCCGCGCCACCCTCCCGATCCAGGTCGTCTTCTCGCTGCTCTCGGTGGCCGCCATGCTCACCGGCTACGCCCTGGGCGGCGTCCTCGGCGCGGCCTGGGGGCTGTGCCTCGGCTCGGCGTGCAAGGCGGTGGCGGCGTGGCTGCGGATCGCCGTGGTGCGCCGTTCCCCGGAACCGGCGGGAGAAGAGAGAGCGGGGGATCGGGACGCGACGGATGACAGGGACGGCGCCGGCAGGGCCGGACAGGGCTGACGTACCGGCCGACTCGCGTTGGTTCAACCCGTGCTCTCTCAGTGCGGCCAACGCCCCGGTCAGTGCAGCAGCTTCCGCGGGTCCGAACGGAACGTCGTCACCAGCGCCAGGCACACCATCGCGATCCCGATCCGCCCCGACGCCTGGAGCAGCGGGCCGCGCAGCAGGATGAAGGCGTACCCCGCCACCACCGGGATGACGATCGCCAGGACGTTGCCCGGCCGTGGATCGTCCAGGGTGCGGACGGTGTAGCGGCGGTCCGCCCGGGCGCAGAGGTAGCCCAGGCCGAGGAAGCCCCCCGTCATGCCCACTGCGCCGAAATCCAGCCAGAGTTCGGCCCACAGCGGTGAGGACAGGTTGGTGTTCTGCATGCCCATCCACTGGCCGACCCGGACGCCGGAGTCCAGCGGCTTGCCGTGCCAGATGGAGCGGGGCACGAAGAAGAAGGTCGACGCGGCCAGCTGACGCCCGTACGCATGGCCGGTGCCCGAGTCGACCATGGTGATGGTGTTGGCGAACATGCCGATCTGGTCGTAGTCCTTGCGCACCAGCGGATCGAAGGCCGATTCGGACTCCACCGGCCGGTGGCCGCTCTCGTCGTACCGGAACCGGTCCATGAACGGGAACAGCAGCAGCGCCGCCACCACCCCCATCGCCAGCGCCGCCCGGTACATCACCGGACTCTTCGGGAAGGCCGTGAAGAGGATCGAGAACATCACGGTCAGGAACCAGTAACGCGGATTGGAGATCGGGTTGTTGACCAGGGCGTTCACCCCGAGCAGCCCGACCCACATCAGCACGACCACGGGGCGCCGACGCGCGGCGCGGGAGGTGACCAGCCAGCGGGTGAGGAAGAGGAAGGCCAGCAGCGCGGGCACCGTGCCGAAGCCGCGCAGGAACGCCGACCCGACGTGCGACTCCGAGTCCGCGGCGGCCACCCCGCTGCTCTGGATGCCCTCGCTGATCTCCTGGCGGCTGCTGAAGAAGACCGTCGGACCGCCCAGTTTGACCACGAACACCGCGCTGGCCACGAAGGCCAGCACCACCAGCAGATAGAGCCGCCGCCGGCTGACCGAGGCGGTGCGCCGGGGAGCCCGGTTGCGGAGCACCGGCCGGTGCCGGGCCAGCAGCACGCCCACGTCGTAGGCGACCAGGCCGATCAGCGAGAGCGTGGTGGCGAGCACCAGATCGGAGCGGGTCCCGACGACCGGCGTCGGGGTCTGGCCGAGAACCGCCTGTGCCAGCGGCGCCACCCCGAGCGCCACATAGACGAACATCCAGAACGAACCCTGGATGAGCCGCCGCCGCACGGTCAGCGTCATCGCCGCCAGCCGGGCTCCGGCGTATCCGGTGAGCACCAGTTGCAGCCAGTACACCTCGTCCCGGATGCCCGGTCCGGGCAGCGCGGCCACCACCCCGGGCAGCAGGAACACCAGCCCGAGGACGAGCGGCACGGCCAGCGCCCGGGAGAGCACGGCCCGGGGCGAGACCGGCGGCACGTCGGGCGGAACGGGCGATTCGGACGGCGCGGCCGGTTCGGTCGGCGCGACGTCCCGTACCTCAACAGCCATGGCCCCCACCCTCGTTCCCCGTGCCCCCTGCACCGGGCCTGCCGGTTCGTCGGACACCTGCGCCCGGAACCCCCGGCCCGGTGCCCCACGGCAAGTCTAGGGAGTCCGGCCTGCCCGTATCCGCAGAACGCACGAGCCTCGAACGCCACATCGATGGATCCGGCCGCGCGGCCCCGTGCCCGCCGCTACGCTGGCCGGACGATGCCGGGGGGCATCGGGGGGAGGAACAATCGGTGAAGGTTCTGCATGTCGTCACGCTGCACACACCGACCAACGACTTCGGCGGCCCCACCCGGGTGGCGCTCAATCTCTCCCAGGGACTGCGGGCCCGCGGCGTGGACGCCCGGATCGCTACCCTGGGGGACGGGTTCACCGGGCCGCTGCCGAAGGAGATCGAGGGCGTACCGGCGTTCATGTTCCAGGCGCGGCACGTCCTGCCGCAATTCGAGGTCAGCGGCATCACCTCACCGGCGCTGCTGGCCCGCGCCCGCGAGCTGGTGAAGACCGCGGACGTCGTGCACGTCCATCTGATGCGCGATCTGATCACCCTGCCGTTCGCCCTGATCGCGCTGCAGCTCGGCCGCCCGCTGGTGCTCCAGACCCACGGCATGATCGACCCCACCGAGAAGCGGGTCGCGAAGCTGGTGGACGCGCTGGGGCTGCGCCGGGTGCTGCGCGGCGCGGACTCGATCCTCCACCTGACCGGGATGGAGCGGGACGACGTGGAGGCGGTGATCGCGCCGGACCGGCTGAACAGCACGCACCGCCTGGTCAACGGCGTCCGCCTGCAGGAGCGCAGGCCCGCGGCCGACGGCGGCCGGCCGCCCACGGTGCTGTACTGCGCCCGCGTCCAGGCCCGGAAGCGGCCCGAGGACTTCATCGCGGCGATGCCCACCGTCCTCGCCAAGCACCCGGACGCCCGCTTCGTCCTGGCGGGCCCGGACACCGGCGCGCTCGCCGCCCCGATGCTGGACCTCGCCCGGCAGCTGGGCGTCGCCGACTCCGTCGAGTACGTGGGCGCGCTCGGCCACGCCGAGGTGCTGGAGCGGCTGCGCACGGCGGACGTCTACGTACTGCCGTCGGTCGTGGAGCCGTTCGCCGTCTCGGTCCTGGAGGCGATGTCGGTCGGCGTGCCCGTGGTGGTGACGAAGACCGGCGGCCTCTCCCCGGACGTCGAGGCGGCCGGCGCCGGACGCGTCGTGGACAGCAAGCCCGACCGCGACAACGGCGCACTGGTGGGCCAGGCGATCCTGGAACTCCTCGACCCGGCGGCCAACGAGGAGGCCTCCCAGGCGGCCTGGGGTCTGATCCGCGACCAGTTCGCCATCGACAAGGTCGTCGACACCCTCCAGGCGGTCTACGACGGGGCGATCCGGCGGCACTGAGGGGCCATACGGCAGCGAGGGACCGGCTCAGCGTCGGTCGGTGCCATCGCTCGGCGTCTGTTCATTCACCCACCGCTGGGCCGCTGCGAGATCCGGCGCCGCTCCGGCGGGCTCGTACGAGACCCCGTTCCACTCCTCCAGCGCCCGCGGCTCGTCGGGGCGGAGGTGGCTGCCTCCACCATGGAGCGGACGGTGCCGGCGGTGGATGTCCAGTGGCGGGCGACGGCGCTTGTCGTACGCCGCGAGCGGGTCTCCGCTGTCGATGCGGGGACGGCGCGGGACGGCTGGTTCGGCGGCCCTGGCCGGGAGTGCTTGCCCATGGCGCGATGGTCTCAGGCCGCAACCGGCGTCGGGCGCGTTGCGGCGAGATCCCGCGCGCGGGTGCAGACCTCGTCCACGTCGGCGGTGCGGTACGGGCTTGCGGCGTTCAGCAGGGTGTTGAGCCGGGAGGCGACGAGCGTGGAATCGACCCGGGCCGCCTCGTCGAGGGCGTGCCGGGCGGCTCGGGCGGCCTGCTCGGGCTCGCCCTCATCGAACAGGGCGGCGGCCAGGCCGATCCGGTCCATGACACGCACCCGCTCGAACCCCGGCTTCCTGAGCGCGAGGGCGTCGGCGAAGTGGGAGCTCGCTGCGCGAGGCCGGAGGGCGCAGGTCAGGTCGCGGGCGGAGACCGCACGGGCTCCGGCGTGCTCGGCGGCGTCGAAGTAGGCCACCCAGCCGGGGACGTCGTCGCCGAGGCCCTCGGCCACCAACTCGTCAGCGACGACGAGGTGCTTCTCGGCCAGGCGCTCGTCACCGAGGGCCGCGTGGACCCGCCCGGTCTGGGACGCGACCAGTGCCCTGGTCGCGGGCAGCTTGGCCTTCGCCCCGGCTACACCGAGCAGGCCGAGGGCGTCGTCGGGGTGTCCGAGGTAGATCATCTGGTGCGACATGCGGGTGACGATCTCCACCCCGCGGTCCGGCTGCCCGGCCTCGCCGGCAGCGTAGATGCCGTACGACCAGTACCGCTGGGCGGTGGCGTACCGTCCGCAGTCGTGACTGACCCATCCGGCCAGCGCCGCCAGGTCGGCGGCCGCCGCGAAGACCCGTGTCTTGAGCGAAGGTGGAACACCGTCCTGGACGCGGCGGGCAACTTCTGCAAGCTGTGCGACGATCGCAGAGCGGTAGAGCCCGCCCCCCTTGGAGGCGTCGGCCTTGGTGAAGAACGTGGTGACGTCTTCCAGGGCAGCGGTGGTGTCGGCGTCGAAGCCCTTGGTGTCGCGGTTCAGGCGGCGGGCATGGCCCCCCAGCATGCGCTCGGCGGCGAGGACCAGCGGGGCGCCGAGGGCGAGCCTGAGGGCGCCGCGACGATCGAGGAAGAGGTCCATCCGAGTCCATTCGGCCAGGGTCTGGGCGGCTGCCTCGGTCAGCAACGGGAGCTGGATGCCTTCCAACGCGGGCCCGGCAGCCATCAGACCGAGATCACCCGGGGTGAGTGGCCGGCCGGCCGCCTCGGACAGCACCGCGGCGAGGAGCACGGGTACGGGCGGGCGCGGGCGTTCGCCCTCGATCCAGCGGCGGATGCGGGTGGCGTTCGGGGCAACCTGTCGGTGACCTCGGCGAATCGCCTCGGCAGCGATCCGGCGGGCGAGTTCGCCGTGGGACAGGTCGGCTGCCGCGATCCATAACGCGAGGTTCGGATTGCTGATTCTGCCGGTCATCACCGTTCTCCCCTCCTCGAGCACCTGTCGCGGAGCGTCGCCAATTGGCCACGTTTCGCGACATCAACGGTACTTGTCGCGGCGGGTGCGAAAGGTCGGTTCTGCTCAGGCGGTAGCTGCAACGAAGGGCTGCCCCGCCCAGTGGCGGGACAGCCCCTCACGCGTCTTCCGGGCCGGGTACGGCGCTACCGGATCGTCACCCGCCCCACCGTGACCCCAGGCCCGCCCGCCTCGCTCAGTTCGCCCTCCCGGGCCTTGAGCCCGATCTGCCAGCGGTAGAAGCTCATGGCCAGGGCGTAGTCGAAGCCGGCCCGGCCGTCCAGGAAGCCCCGCTTGTAGAGGTAGGCGTAGGCGAACGACACCAGCGGCTTGAACGGGGCCTTGTGGAAGAGTTGGCCCTGCCGGGTCTTGGCCTGCCGGATCTCCTCCTTGACCTCCGGGTGGTGCTCCAGCCACGCCTCCCAGTCCGAGTACCGGTTGTGCCGGTCGAACCAGGTCCGCACCGGGTCCAGGTCCTCGTGCTCGATCGGGGACTTGAGCCGCCACACATGCTCGGCGATCGGCTGGTAGTGGCCCTCCTGCTCGCCCATGCCCGGCGCGTCCAGGTCCCCCAGGACGGGGAAGTGGCAGCGCGTGCGGTCCAGCAGCGCCCGCTTGACGATGGTGTAGCCGTGCCGCAGCCGGCGGCCCGCGAACCAGTAGCCCAGCGGGATGTCGAACGCCGCCACCTTCAGCGGCCGGGAGAAGCAGTGCCGCAGCTCGGCCAGCAGCTCCGGGGACGGTGTCTCGTCACCGTCGAGGAACAGCAGCCACGGGATCTGCGGATGGACGTGGTCCAGGCACCACTGCTTCTTCTTCGGATAGCCGCCGTCCCAGGTGTACGGGACGACCTCGGCACCCTCCTCGGCAGCGATCTTGCAGGTCTCGTCCGTGCTGTCCGAGTCGACCACCACCACCGCTTCGAAGTGGTCGATGACCGACCGTACGGTGCGGGCGATGTTCTCGGCCTCGTTCTTCGTGGGGATCGCCACCACGATGGGGAGCTTGCTCGGGCTCAACCGCCGCTTCCTTCCTTGGATGCCTTCAGCAGGGGCAGCTGCTTCGGACAGAGGTGCTTCACCGCCGCCTCCGCGTTCGGGATCTCCCCCGAGCGGAGCGCGCTGATCGCCGCCTTGCGGTCCAGCTCGGCCGTGCGGGCGAGCCGGTCGCAGCTCTCCTGCCCGATCTGCAGGACGGCTGCCGGGTCCGTGCCCTTCGGCACCCGGTCGGTCAGGTACGACTTCTGCTTCTCGGTGAACGATCCGGTGACCGGCTTGAGGTCCCGCTCCGACACCTTGGGGCCCGGCGGGGTCCGCGGGGCCTTCGGCTTCTTCGCCTCGGACCCCTCACCGACGTCGGCGGCCGGGGAGTCGCCCGCCGCACGGTCGTCCGAGGACGCCGCCGCGGACCGGGCCTTCCCGGCTCCCTTGTCCTGCTCCCCGCCGCTTCCGCATCCGGTCAGCAGCGTCGCCGCCGCCGCGAGGAGCGCGGCGTCCGTCGGCCTGGGCTCGCACGTGCACTGGGACCGCCGCCTCGACGCCCG
>NZ_JBEOXS010000032.1:0-90924 GCF_040296705.1 Streptomyces sp. NPDC002055 | reverse complement strand
CCTCGCCGTCGGCGAAGGCCCCACCGCCTGGACCGACTTCTTCACCCAGCAGCTCCGCTGGTCCCGCGGCACCTACGAGACCATCCTCAAGCAGTTCTGGAAGGCGCCGTTCAGCCTGCCGCCGGGCAAGCTGTTCAACTACACGCTGATGGTGATCTTCTATCCCATATCGGCGCTCAACTGGATCCTCGCGGCCCTGAGCTGTGCGCTGTTCCTCGGGTTCGGCGCCTCCGGCGTCCAGATCGACCCGGCGATGTGGATGATGCTCTACGGCAACGCCTCCGCCCTCCAGATCGGGCTGTACATCTGGAACCGGCGGCACAACGTCTCCCCCCACGAGCCCGAGGGCTCCGGCGGCGTGGCCGGCATGGTGATGTCGGCGCTGTCCGCCCCCATCTACGCCCGCTCGCTGATGGACGCGGTACTGCGGCGCAAGAGCAAGTTCGTGGTGACCCCCAAGGGCGACTCGTCCAGCCCGGACACTCTCTTCGGCACCTTCCGGATCCACATGTTCTTCATGCTGATCTTCGGCGGGTCCCTCGCGTCCTCCTTCTACTTCGGCCACAGCCACCCCGCGATGATCATCTGGGCCACGCTCGCGCTGATCATCACGGCCTCGCCGATCCTCGCCTGGGCCTGGACCCTCCGGCAGGAGAAGCGGAAGAAGCAGTCCGGGGGCGGCGCCTCCCGCGGTTCCGGCGGCCCGGGGGACGGTGAACGGCCGTCCGCGGGCCCGCAGCCCGAGCCCGCCCGGACCCGCAACGAAGAGACCATGCAGATCGCCCTTGGGGGACGTCACACATGAAGTACCGTCCGAGCCGCCGCGTCCGACGCATATCCATCGGCGCGACGGCGGTACTCGTCGTGGCCGGAATGAACGGTCCGGCCCTCTACCGCTTCGGCACGGAGAAGTACCACACGTACTCGATCAACCGGCCGGAGTACAAAGCGGACAACGGCCACTGGGACCTGCTGGACATCCCGCAGAAGAACCAGATCCACTCGATCCACGCCGCGCTGCTGCACACCGGCAAGGTGCTGCTCATCGCCGGATCGGGCAACAACGCCAAGATGTTCGCGTCCAAGACCTTCCGCTCGGTCCTGTGGGACCCGAAGACGAACACCTACAAGAACATTCCGACCCCCAAGGACATGTTCTGCGCCGGGCACACCCAGCTGCCCGACGGCAAGCTGCTGGTGGCGGGCGGCACCGCCCGCTACGAGAAGCTCCAGGGCGATGTGAACAAGGCCGGCGGCCTGATGATCGTCAAGAACGAGAACCCGGACGCCCCCAAGACCCTGCCCCCGGGCACCCTCTTCACCGGCAAGAGCAGCGGCAAGATCTTCGAGTCCAAGGACAACCTGCTCGTCCCCCGGGCGAAGAAGCGCGTCGACCCGGTGACCGGCCGGGCGACCGTCACCGCCAGCGAGGCGCGGGTCTATGTCGAGGCCCGGAAGCGCGGCCGCCAGTACTCCACCGGCGACACCGACAACTACCGCATCCAGGGGCTCAAGGGCTCCGAGGCGAAGAACCTCTACGGCATCGCCAACAAGCTCTCGTTCGACAAGAAGGACTTCCAGGGGATCAAGGACTCCTTCGAGTTCGACCCGGTCGCCGAGAAGTACATCCGGGTCGACCCGATGCACGAGGCCCGCTGGTACCCGACGCTGACCACGCTGAAGAGCGGCAAGGTCCTCTCGGTCTCCGGCCTCGACGAGATCGGGCAGGTCGTCCCGGGCAAGAACGAGGTCTACGACCCGAAGACGAAGAAGTGGGCCTACCTGCCCAAGCAGCGCTTCTTCCCGACCTACCCCGCCCTGTTCCTCACCAATGGCGGCAAGATCTTCTACACCGGCTCCAACGCGGGCTACGGCCCGGCCACCCAGGGCCGTACCCCCGGCCTGTGGGACGTGGACACCAACCGGTTCTCCCCGGTGCGCGGCATGAGCGACCCGGACGTCCTGGAGACCTCGATGTCCGTGATGCTGCCGCCCGCCCAGGAGCAGAAGTTCATGGTGATCGGCGGCGGCGGGGTCGGTGAGTCGACCAAGTCCTCCGAGAAGACCCGGCTGGTCGACCTCAAGAAGCGCGACCCGCGCTTCCGGGACGGCGCACCGCTGTCCGAGGGCACCCGCTACCCCGGCGGCTCGATCCTCCCGGACGACACGGTCTTCGTCTCCGGCGGCTCCGGCGACTACCGCGGGCGCAGCGGCAGCAACATCCTCAAGGCCCAGCTCTACAACCCGAAGAAGGACACCTTCCGCCGGGTCGCCGACCCCACCGTGGGCCGCAACTACCACTCCGGCACCGTGCTCCTGCCGGACGGCCGGGTCATGATCTTCGGCTCGGACTCGCTCTACGCCGACGACGACAACACCAAGCCGGGCGTCTTCGAGAAGCGCATCGAGATCTACACCCCGCCGTACCTCTACCGGGACTCGCGGCCGAAGCTCACCTCCGGCCCGAAGCAGGTCCGCCGCGGCGGGACCGCCACCTTCGGGACCGAGCACCCGGAGAAGATCAAGACGGCGCGGCTGATGCGCCCCAGCGCCGTCACCCACGTCACCGATGTGGACCAGCGGTCCATCGCCCTGGACGTGAAGCGCACGGCGGACGGGATCCAGGTGACCGTGCCCCGGGACCGCTCGCTGGTCCCCTCGGGCTGGTACATGCTGTTCGTCAACGACGGCAAGGGCACGCCGTCCAAGGCGCGCTGGGTCGAGGTGCCGTAGGCGCCCGCCTCCGGTACTCCCCCGAGACGGGGCCGCAGCTCTTCGGCTGCGGCCCCGTCTCGTGTGTCGGGACCGCGACACGCCGCTGCACCCTGCGGTTGTTCGACGTCCGGGAGCGCATGAGTCCCAGGGACGGTGTGTCCCGGGACGGGCACGGCTCCGACGGGCGTGCGGGGGCGTCGCGTCTCCCCGGGGGGGCATGGGTCCGCCTGTTCGGCTTGATCTTCGGGGACACTAACGAGGCGTTTTGCCTGCGGCGCCCGGCTTCCGGGACTATGACGGCATGGCCTCGTTGAAGCAGTTTGAGCCCGCGTCCGGCACCCGCGATTTCCTCGCCGCCGAGCACGAGAGGCGGGAACACGCGTTCGCGACGATCCGGGAAGTGTTCGGCCGCTACGGCTTTCAGCCCCTCCAGACGCCGGCGTTCGAGCGGCTGGACGTTCTCACCGGCAAGTACGGCGACGAGGGCGACAAGCTGATCTTCAAGATCCTCCGGCGTGGTGAGCATGAGGCGACCGGCGAGGCTGATCTTGCTCTCCGCTATGACCTCACCGTGCCCCTGGCTCGCGCGGTGGCGGCCTACGGCAGCCAGTTGCCCTCCCCGTACAAGCGGTACGCCATCGATCCGGTGTGGCGGGCTGACCGGCCGGGCAAGGGGCGCTTCCGAGAATTCGTGCAGTGCGACCTGGACATCGTGGGCTCCTCCTCTCCGCTGTCCGACGCCGAAGTCGTCCTGGCCCTTCACGACGCTCTGGATGCCCTCGGCGTGCCGGAGTTCCGGTTCCTGCTGAACTCCCGGCATGTTCTGTTCGGTCTGCTGGAGGCATACAGCGTCCCCACGGACCTGGGGCCCGGAGTGCTGATCACCCTCGACAAGCTCGACAAGCTGTCCCCGGAAGCTGTCGTCGAGGAGCTGGTCACGGGCCGCGGACTGTCGTCCGAGGTGGCGCAGGGCCTGGTGGATGACCTGACGTCGCCGGACGCGGTGGAGCGGATCAGGGGGGAGCTGAAGTCCAGCGAGGTCGGTCAGGCGGGCCTGGCCGAGGTGGACCGGCTGCTGGAGCTGACCAAGGACGCCATCCCCGCCGAGCGAATCGGCTTCGCGCCAAACCTCGTCCGTGGCCTCGACTACTACACGGGAATCATCTTCGAGGTCACCGCGCCGGGCATGCCGGGGTCGATCGCGTCCGGCGGCCGGTACGACGGTCTCATCGCGCGGCTCGGCGGCAAGGACTCCCCGGCCTGTGGCGGCTCGCTGGGCATTGAGCGCATCCTGCCGCTGCTGGAGCAGGGCGAGGAGGGCGGCTACTCGCAGATCGATGTGGCCGTCACGGTCATGGGCGAGGACCTGTCTGCGGACAGCTTCCGGGTGGCGGCTGAAATCCGCCGAGCCGGAGTTCGAACGGGTGTTTACCTGGGGTCCAGTGGGAAGTTCGCCAAGCAGATGAAGTGGGCCGCTGATCAGGGGGCCCGCTTCTGCGTGATCTACGGCCAGGCGGAGCGTGAAGCCGGCTCGGTCACGCTGCGGGACATGGACAGCGGTGAGCAGGTCCAGGTCCCGCTCGACCAGGCCGCCGCGGAGCTCGCGCGGCGGTGCGCACCATCCAGTTGACGCGCAGCGGACCCATTCCGCTGCCGACCTTCAAGGAGTAGCGGATGGGTACGCAAGGCGATCGGATCTTCCAGATCACAGCTGAGCGGGGGTTTCCGGACCCCTGGCTCAGCTTCGGAGACTCACTGTGCGATGAGGCAGCACTCAGCACGGAGTTAACCCGGGCGATCGGCAAGGCCCGCAAGGAGCCGGCGGCTGAGGCGCGCAACGAGGTCGCCCGAGTCTTCCAGGCGAAGAAGGCGAACCTGCGCCGCTGCGCAGGGATCCTCGACCAGGTGCTGGGTGACTATGACGCTTCGGGCATGTGGACGGTCCTGGACGAGCGGGCCGGCCGGCTGGGCGTCGCGGACGTGCTGGAGACCTGGGGGCGCACCCAGGCACTGCACCCGTTCCCTGTGGTGCTCAAGAGCCTGGAATTCAACTGGGGCTTCATGAAAGAGCACGGCGTCCGGGCGTTCTACGACATGACCCGCGGCTACGTCTCGCGGCTCCAGGAGAACACCGAACGCTGGCATGACGCCTGGTGCGGCGAGGCCGAAACGGGAGTGGTGGACCGCATCACCTCGATCGAGTGCGACCTGGCGAGCATCGAAGCGCCGATGCACTGCGACGTGTGCAAGAAGACGATCACCGCGTTGCTCTACCTGGACGAGTAGCCGGCGAGGCACACACCCCACCGCGCCTCCCGCACAGCGATGCGCCCCGGACCGGTCTCGGGTTCCGGGGCGCATCGGCGTCAGCAATCTGTTGGGGCTAGGTGGACGGCTACAGGTCGAAGGGCGCGCTGGTCAGCCGTCGACTACGCCGAAGTCGGCTTCGCCTGAGTTCACCAGATCGATGAAGCCAGTCCAGGCAGCGGGGGTGAAGGCCAGGGCCGGCCCCTTCTTGTCCTTGGAGTCGCGCACGCCGATCAGCCCCCCGCGCTCGGCCGTCTCGACGCAGTTCTGATTGTCCTGCGAGCTGTATGACGACTTCGTCCAGTCCTCCTCGGGCGCCAGGTTGGTGGAGACGGGGAAGTGCCTGTGATCAGTCATGTCCATAGTTTCTTTTCGAGGGCGTGCAAGATTTGCGGCGTCTGAGAGGGGCCGGGCGCCGACTTGACCATGGCATCGAACTGCCTTCGGTACTGCCCCACATCCGACTCCTTCGACCACATGGTCGTGGCCTTGGCACTGTTGCTTTGGACCACCGGGTCGAGGTCCGTGAACTCCAGAACCGTGAAGTTGAACGCAGCTCGGTAGGTGGGCAGATCTTCAGGGATGATCTGCACCTCAACGTTGTCGAGTTCGTTGAGGCGGATGATCTCCGCGTACTGCGCTCGCATCACATCGCCTGAACCGACGACCGTGCGTAGCGTGCTCTCCGTCAGGATTATGTGCACCTCGGTGCCTCCCGACGACAAAAGCTCCTTGCGTTCCATGCGCAGCCGGACCCCGCGCTCCACGAACTCGGTGGTCCGTTCTTCCACGATCTTCGCGGAACCTGCGAGTGCCTGGGCGTAGGACTCGTCCTGAAGGAGGCCGTGAACGACGTTGTTCTCGTATCCGCGAATCTTGACCGCGTCGCGCTCCAAGCCGACGTACATCATTACCCCGGAGGGCAGCACGCTTCTGTACGAGATGAAGGGCTCCTTACTCAAGGAGTCGCGCTGCATCTTCAGAAGCTCGGCACGGTCATCAGGGTCGCTGACTCCGTAGCGGTCGAGCATCTTTTCGAGATCGGCGAGCTTGGGAAGCGGAATGTCGCCCGCCTCTACTCGACTGATCTTGGAGCGAGAGAAGCCGAGCGCCACCGACACAGCCTCTGCGGTCTCGCCTGTTCGTTGGCGCAGTGTTTGGAGTTCCTTGCCGAGCATGACCCGGAGGTATGTCGGTCCTCGTCGTGCGGCCACCTGTCCCCTCACTTCGGTGTGCTGTCCGTCGGATCGAGGCCCCTGTCCGGTAGCAAAGAGTATCTGTCCACAAGACGCGGGGTTCAGTCCGGAGTTTGGCACGCTCCGCCTCCCATGCAACACCCTTTGTCGGTCACGGGGCACTTGCCAATGCGGGCGAAGGTGCTCACTCCTTCGTGCGCTCCCTTGAATGTTAACTGGAGTCTGCGTCACGCTTGTTGAGCCGCGCAGGCGCTGCTTCATGAGAGGCGGGCAATCGCGTGGTGCAACCTGGCGTGCGCCTGCTGCGCGGTCCGATGGGCCGTCACCCGTCGACAGCCCTGAAGGCAGCGGCGCCCAGTCAGAAGCTCCCGTACTGCCTACTGCGACAGGTGCCGGATGAGGACGAGGACAACCGACCGAGCGGTTCGCAAACCCTACGCCGATCACTACCGGGCCAGCCGGAGGCGAAGCGATCGCTTCGCTCGCCGTGGCGGTCTGGGCGGCGAGTCATGAGCCATCCGAACGATTCATTCTCAACAACCAGCACCAGTACGGCGGTTGCGAATGAATATAGGAAAGAACTGACCGTCCGTCCGGATTCGCTCGCGGGCATCCGGCGGGTCGTGGCCGTCCACCTGCGACGGTGGGGCTGTGAGGCGATGGTGGCCCCTGCGACCCTGTGCGCCACGGAGTTGCTGAGCAACGTGCTCAAGCACACCGGCTCACCGGATTGCGTGCTCACGCTCCAGGGCAACGCCGACGCCGTGCGCATCACGGTGAGCGATGCCAGCCGAGAGCTTCCCGTCGTCAAGCAGCCGGACTGGATGAGCCAGAGCGGGCGCGGCATGTTCCTGCTCAGCGGGACTGCGGCCGCCTGGGGTGTCGAGCCCACCCTGGACGGCAAGGACGTCTGGTTCGAGATCCGGGCCTCTACCGATGGGGCCGCATGAACAGCACATCGATTCAGACCGGGCGTGCCGGCACGTTGCGCGCGAGCGCTCGGCAGCCGACGAGCAGCGGTTCACCGAGCTGTGCCAACAGATTACCCACGCACGCCAAGGAGCCTCAGCAGTGACCATCACCAGGACCGTGGCGAGGGTCTTCCTCGCGCCCCGAGAGCAGCAGGTTCTCGAAGGTCTGGCCGTCGGCAGCGCTCTCGGGGTGGTCGCGCACAGCCTCCGGATCAGCGAGGGCACCGCCTCGGGCTACCTCAAGACCGCGAAGCGGAAGCTGCACGGTGTGCGCGAGACCCCGACCGCGGTCGCCGTCGGCTACACCACGAACGCCATCACCCGCCCGCCGCTGCTGGACCCCGAGGCACTGTTCCTGCCGCGCGAGCAGCGCGACATGGTTCCGCTCATCGCGCGAGGCGCAGGGGTCGAGCGGATGGCCACGGAGCTGGAGCGGCCGGTCGCCGAGGTCCGTGCGGACGGCCGCGCACTCCTCGCCAGCCTGCGGGCCCACAACCCATGCCACTTGATCACGCGCGCATGGCAGTTCGAAATCCTCACCGCGAACCAGGTGATCGCGTGGCTGGCCCCCGCCCTCCCCGACAAGATCGAGATCCAGGCGACCATCGACAGGGTGCTCGCATGGGGCGTGACCGACGGCCTCCCAGCCACGGACGTCGCGCTGAACACAACTGCGCAGCTCGCTGCCTACGGCCGGGTCATCCACACCGACCTCTGCCGCCTGTGCCGGGATGTCCCCCCGGCCTCGGACCTCGGGCCCAGCGCGGGGGCACGGGCCACACTCGGCGAAGGCGCGCGGCGCCTCAATCTGCCGCCATTGCCGTCGACGGTCGAGCCGCGCTGGGCTGCCCAGCGCGCACAGAGCACAGCTCGCCTCGTCCGGAGCCTGCTCCGCGCCGTCGGAGAACTCAGCCAAGCACAGGCGCGCATCCCACGCCGGCCGCCATCGCAGCACACCACGCCAGCTCCACGGGCTGCTGGGGCTGCTGGGGCTGCTGGGGCTGCTGGGGCTGCTTTCAGCCGAACTCCGCCGGGCATCGCGTAGCCGCCCTTCAGCGGCGGCGAACTGGCCGGCGCCACAACCGGCCGACAGGCCACGGCTGCGACTGCGCACCGAGCGCCCCCCGTGCCGCCGTGCTGGACCGCCTCGTCGCCGAGCAGCAGGCCACCGGTGCGATCTTCGCGTTCAACCGCGCCGGCGTGCCTGCCACCGAGCAGGCCGCCACCGCGTGGCTGGGCCGCCAAGTCGCCTTTGCCACACGGGAAGACGCCAACGTGTCTACCCGCCGGTCCACTTCTGCGGACCCTGACCTCGCTCGAATGGAGACCACCGTGACACCCGTCGCCGACCCCGCCGACCTGCGCGAATCCCTGGCGAACCGCCTCGTGGAGAGCGGCCACCTATGCTCCCCCGCCACCATCGACGCCTTCCGCACCACCGATCGCCACCAGTTCCTGCCCGGCGTCGACATCGAGTCGGCGTACACGGAGGACGCGGTGCCCATCAAGCACGACGAGCACGGCGAGATGATCTCCTGCATCTCCGCACCGTCCATCGTCGCCGCCCAGCTCGAACAGCTCGGCGCCCGGCCCGGCCACAAGGTCCTGGAGGCCGGAGCCGCCACCGGCTACAACGCGAACCTGCTGGGCAAACTCGTCAGCCCCAGCGGGCACGTGTGGACCCTTGACGTCGACCAGGACCTCATCGCCGGCGCGAGCAAGAACCTCGCTCAGGCCGGAGCCACCAACGTCACCGCCATGCTGGCCGACGGCGCCGCCGGCCTTCCCGAGCACGCCCCGTATGACCGCATCCAGTTCACCGTCGGCGCGGGTGACGTGCCGGTGAAGATCCTCGACCAGCTCGCCCCCGGCGGACGCCTGGTTCTGCCCATGCGGATTCGCGGCAGCATCAGCCGGAGCTTCGCCTTCGAGCGGGACGGCGACACCTGGAAGACCGTCTCCTGCGAGATGGCCACCTTCATTCCCCTGCGCAAGGGCGTCTGCGACGACATCTACACCCTCGTCCCCATGGCCGGAGAAGGCAACGTTCGGCTGGAAACCTTCAGCGAGCAGAACGTGGACCGCGACGCGATCCGCACCGTCCTGGACCAGCCGCAGACCAAGATCTACACCGGGGTCAAGTTCCGCGCGGGATCGCCGTGGCAGTGGCTGTACCTCTACCTGGCCTGCATGCTGCCCAACGGCCTGTCGCGCCTGCCCGGCGCTCGCCCCGGTTTCACCCCGCACTTCGGCTGGGGCTCCATGGCCGCGCTCGACGACGACTCGCTGGCCTACCTGACCATCCGCGAAGGCGAGGACGACGAGGGCCGGTTCTGGGAAATCGGCGTCATCGGCCACGGCTCCCGCCGCGACGCGCTCGCCGAACAGGTCGTGAGCGAAATCCGCGACTGGGAGGCGGGCTGGGGCAACACCGGGCCGGAGCCCGCCTTCCGCATGGCGGTCGGGGACGTCCGCGACAAGCTCACGGCGGCTGACCCGCGCTTCATCATCGACAAGACGTACAGCCGTCTCGTCATTGACTGGCCGCGCAAGGGCTGAGCCGATGATTCCCGCGATGGCCGGCCGCATCCCTCTGGTCCGGCGCCCGAAGGCTCCGGCGCTCCCGCTGGACGACCGCATCACCCACCTCAACGGGCTGACCGTCGCGCCCGCAGGCGCGAGCCACCACGACTTGGTGGCCCGTGCCTGCGGGGTCCTCAACTACGCTGCGCTGATCGCCTCCGACGTAGGGATGCCCGACCTGGCAGCCGACCTGTGCTGGCGACAACACCAAGTCTTCGCGGACGCCCCACGCCTGACGAGCGATATCGCCGTGATGTCTTTGATGCCCCTCATCAACATCTCCCGGCTCCTGACCCGTGACGGCGACGGCGAAGCCGCCTACGACATCCTCACCCGCCTCTACCGCGCCGCCCAGAAGCGCGAGGCAGCCGAGATCCACGGACACACCGTCGACTTACCGGAGCTGACCGACACCGAGGCGGACCACCGCAAGGTCTGCCAGGAACTGTGGATCACTGTGCTCGTCGACGGCGCCCGCGCCCTGGCACGGATCGGCCGCTGGACCGAAGCCGCCGACGCCATGGCCAAGCACCGCGGCATCGGAAACCGCCTCCTCGACGGCCGCCAAATCAAGATCATGTCGCTGATGGAACACGGCCTCGACCAGCAGGCCCGCGACACGATCGACTCCACTGTCCCGACGGAGCCGTGGGAGACCGCCATCGCGGCCCTCCTGCGCATTTCCTGCCGGCCCGCAGGCTCGCCTGCGCCGGAGCCGGAGCTGCAGCTCGCTCTGCAAGGAGCAGCCACGCTGCTGGCTGCGCCCGACGCCCCGACAGCAGCGTTCCAGATCAGAGCCGGACTGGCAGCGCTCGATCTGGTACGCGATCAGACGTGCCAAGACGTGACTCCCTTGCAAAACGCCCTCGCCGAGGTAGCCCTCCTCGACGCCTACGCCGCCCGGGACGTCCTGAACCACGACAGGGTCGGCTCCCACCTGACCAGTGAACAGAGTGAAAAACTCGACGCCGTACTCACCGCATCAGGACTCGGCACCGGGACTCTTCCACCAGCACATGCGCAGGCCCTCACCGAAGCCGTGGACAAGGCCGAAGTAACGCTACGCGGCCTTCTGTAGTCCCGAGCATCTTGCCGAGCCCCGCCGGGCCGGAGGTGGCTTGCGCCCCGGCCGGCGAGGGCCCGGCCTCCGGTGTCATTCCGCGTTGCGCGCCAGCTCCAGGGCGTACTTCGGCCACCACTGGCCCGCGGGCGGGCCGCCCTTGCAGTCGCCGTCGGATTCGCCGGGCCGCTTGACCCAGAGGTAGGCGTCGACCAGGGCGTCGCCGGTCTTCGTCGTCGGGGGCTCGCCGAGCGAGCGGCCCTTCGGGTTGCACCAGGCCTCGGGGTCCTCGCGGCCGGGCGCCGGGCCGTTGCCGTTCCGGCTGGTGTCGATCACGAAGGGCTTGTTGCCGACCATGGCCGACAGCTTCTTGCCGTACTTCGTGTTCTCGGCGGTCGTCTGGTAGTTGGAGGTGTTGAGCGCGAAGCCGTCGGCCCGGTCGATGCCGGCCCGCTTCAGGGGTTCGACCATCCGGCCCGCGTCCTTGATCCAGTGCGGGTTGCCCGCGTCCAGGTAGACCTTGGTGCCGGGCAGTTCCCCGAGCTTCTGCACCGCCTCGTTGAGCAGGGCGAACCGCTCCTCGTGGAACTTCTTCGGGGTGCAGCCGTCCTCGACGTGCGGCAGGGCGTCCGGTTCCAGGACGACGGTCGCCTTGCGGTCGCCGATGCCCTTGGTCACCTTGCCGAGCCAGTCGCGGTAGGCGTTGCCGTCGGCCGCCCCGCCCTTGGAGTACTGGCCGCAGTCGCGGTGCGGGATGTTGTAGAGGACGAGCAGGGCGTCGCGGTCCGCCTTGGCCGCGGCCTCGGTGAAGCCGCGGGCCTGTCCCTCCGGGTCGTCGACCCCGACCCACTCCGCGACCGGCTGCCGGGAGATCTTCTCCAGCAGGTCGGCGTCCTTGCCGCGGCCGTCCTTGCGGAGGGCGGCGACCTCCTTGGCGGCCTTCCCGTCGGGATTCACCCAGTACGGGACCTTCGCCTTCGGCTGCTGCCGGGGGCGCGATCCCGCGTCGGACGTGCTGTCGTCGGACGGGGAGAAGCACCCCGACAGGGCGAGGAGTGCGCCCATCGTCGCGGTGCCCGCCATGAGCCGGGCCACCCGGGCCCGACGCCCCCGGCGGGTGTAACTGCCGTACATCCACTCCCCCTTGGTCTTGCTTTCCTGGGTCGTATGCCCAGGTCCCCTGGGATCAGACCGGTTCGCCCCATCGTGGCACACCGGTTCGAGGCACCACGACGGCGTCCGCGCATCGTCGATCAGCTGTTACAGCCCGGATCGAAGCGGTTCACGGCCCCGGCTCGGCTGTTCAACGGCCCGGCTCCGTCCGTTCACCACGAGCCGTGAACGGACGGAGCCGGGCCGTTCCGGGCGCACGGGGTGCCCGCCCCGGGCCCGCTCTCAGAGCCTCGCCTCCGTGGTGGTCCCGCCGGACCGGGTTCCGGTCAGATACGCCGACACCACGACGTTTGCGGTGTAGGTGTGGCGCTTCCGGTCGTAGTCGCCCCCGCAGGTGATGAGGCGCAGTTCGGCACGGTCGAGCTTGCGGGCGCCGTAGACCCGTTGGGCGTCGAAGCGGGCCTTGCTGAAGGCCTCGACGGACTCCACGGTGAACTCGGCCACGGACCGGTCCTCCCGCAGCACCCGCACCCTCTCCCCCGGCTTCACCCGGGACAGCCGGTGGAAGACCGCGGGCTCGGTGTGGGTGTCGACGTGGCCGACGAGGACGGCCACGCCCGCGGCGCCGGGCGGGGCGCCGCCGTTGAACCAGCCGACGACGTCCGGGCTCTCGAACGGCGGCGGGTCGACTCCGCCGAACTCGTCCAGCCCGCGTTCGATGACCGGGGCCTTCACGCCCACGGAGTCGATCGCGACCCGCATCGGGCGTGCCGCGGTCAGCGGGAGGCGGGCCGCGGGCAACGGGGCAGCGGCGGGGCGTCCCACCGCTGCCACGTCACCGGTCGCGGGGCGTCCGACGGTGGGGCCGTCGGTGATCTCGACGCCCCACATCCACAGCCCCGACAGGACGACGGCCCAGGTCCCACAGCTCACCAGACGGCCCAGCACACGGTAGTGACGGTTGGCCACGGTCGCCCGGCCTCAGTCGCCGGCGGAGTGGACGCGACGGCGGTGCAGGGCGATGCCCGCGACGGCCAGGCCCGCGGCGCTCGCGAGTCCGGCACCGACGAGGATCTGCACGGCGCCGGGGCCGTCCTCGTCCTTGGAGGCGAGTCCGGCGGTGCCGCCGCCCCCGGCCTGCACGGGCGCGGACGGGGTCTCGCCCTCGCCCACGACGGTCAGTTCGGCCTCGCCGCCGCAGTCGCAGCGGACCTTGTACCGGCCGGGCGCGGTGGTGGACTTGACCTTCGCCGCGGCGTGGTGGCCGCCGCCGCCCTCCTCGGCGGAGAGCTCGGCGTCCTCGACGAACACCTCGGAGCGGGCCATCACCTTGGTGCCGCGGCAGCCCTCGACCTCGACCTCGACCTCGGCTCCGGCCGCGACGACGGACGGGCTGAGCCTCAGCTGTTCGGCGCCGGACTCGTGGCCGGTGCCGGTGTCCGCGTCGCCGCCGGTGTCGGTGCCGGTGTCGCGGCCGGTGTCGGTGCCGGTGCCGCTGTCACTGCCCGTGTCGGCGAGCGCGTCCGGGCCGGTGCCGGTCCCCGCGTCGGGCCCGGTATCGGTACCGGATTCCGCCGGTGGATCGGCGAGTGGATCGGCGAGCGGGTCCTCCGCACCGCCGGAGGACGATGGCGCGGAGGGCGTGCCGCTGCTGTCGCGCTTGGCGAGCAGCGACTCGTCCGCGGAGGTGCTGGGCACCCCGGGGTCGAGGTCGTCGGCGACGGCGGGCAGCGCGGTCGCCGAGCACAGGGCTGCCGCGGCGAGGACCACAGCCGCGCGATGGGTCACGCGGGACAGCCGCCGGGGCCGTCCGGAAGACCGTACAGATCGCATCGTGAACCTCCTCCTCACGTCAGCAGGTTCACGTGCGCCCGGCCGCTCCGCACCCGGAGCGTGACGCCGCTACTCCGTTCGGTGGTCAGGTGCGGCCACTCGGTCCACCAGGTCCGCGATGGAGTCGACCACGGTCGACGGGCGGAAGGGGAAGCGGTCGACCTCCTCCGGCTTGGTCAGGCCGGTGAGCACCAGGAAGGTCTCCATCCCGGCCTCCAGACCGGCCAGCACATCGGTGTCCATCCGGTCGCCGATCATGGCGCTGGTCTCGGAGTGGGCGCCGATCGCGTTCAGCCCGGCGCGCATCATCAGCGGGTTGGGCTTGCCGACGAAGTACGGCTCCCGGCCGGTCGCCTTGGTGATCAGCGCCGCGACCGAGCCGGTGGCGGGGAGGGCGCCCTCGGCGGACGGACCGGTCTCGTCCGGGTTGGTGGCGATGAACCGGGCCCCCGCGTTGATCAGACGGATCGCCTTGGTGAGCGCCTCGAAGCTGTAGGTGCGGGTCTCGCCCAGCACCACGTAGTCGGGCTCGGAGTCGGTGAGGACGTAGCCGATGTCGTGCAGCGCGGTGGTGAGCCCCGCCTCGCCGATGACGTACGCGGTGCCGTTCGGCCGCTGGTCGTCCAGGAACTGGGCGGTGGCCAGGGCGGACGTCCAGATGTTCTCGACCGGCACGTGGAGCCCCATCCGGGACAGCCGGGCGTGCAGATCGCGCGGGGTGTAGATCGAGTTGTTGGTGAGCACGAGGAAGGGCCTGCCGGACTCGGACAGCCGCTTGACGAAGGCGTCGGCCCCCGGGATCGGAATCCCCTCGTGGATGAGGACCCCGTCCATGTCGGTGAGCCATGACTCGATCGGCTTGCGCTCTGCCATGCCGGACTCCTGCCGTGCTGCCGGTGCTGGGGCCTGCCGGCGGCACCGCGCTGTGCCCGCCGACGCCCACAGCCTAGGCCAGGTGGCGGGTATCCCCGGCCGGGCGGCCGTTCTCCGGGGTCCGGGGCGGGGGCGATGGCCGTGGCCGGGGTCCGGGGCGGGCCGAGGGGCGTCCCCGTCAGCGCGACCGGCGGCGGGCCAGCGCCAGCAGGAGTGCGCCGCCGGCGAGGCAGACCCCGGCGCCGGCCGCGATCCAGCGCAGCGACGTCTGTCCGGTACGGGCGAGCTCCCGGCCGGCCTCGGCGGCGGGCAGCGGCCGTTCCGGTTGCGCCTCGTTCCCCTTGGACTCCCGGCGGGGCTCCCGGCCGGGCTCCGGGCGGTCCGGATGCTCCGGGAGGTCCGAGGCACTGGGGTCGGGGGACGGCGGGTGCTGTTTCTCGTGGCTCTCCGGGTGCTTCTCGTGGCTCTCCGGGCGGTCCGGCTGGAGGCCCGTCGTGCCGTCCGCGCCGCGGATGGCGAAGTCGTAGTCGTTGGACTCGCCGACCCAGTCCCCGTCGTCGGCGCGGCGCTGCACCGTGGCGACGTTGACCCGCACCCGGTCCTCGCCGGTCTCCGCGGAGAACCGCATCCGCACCTGCACCGTCAGGGTCCGGCGCGCGGGCACGGCGAAGCCCCGGAAGCGGTCGCCGTCCTCGAACACCGCGATCTGTTCGTCCTGGTCGGTGGTCTCGAAGGTGACGGGCCGCCACTCCCGCTGCCCCGGGTCGTAGAACTCCAGGTCGATGCGGTCGCGGTCGAGGACGCGCCGGTGGTCCACCAGGACCGCGACCGGATGGACGTCCCGGCACGGCACGGTCGTGGTGTTCCGCAGGTCCAGACTCCAGGTCTGCCAGTCGCCGCCCGCCGCGTAGCTGTCCGGGCCGCCGTGGATCCGGGTCTCGATGGGGAAGTCGGGGCTCTTGGGGTCCCCGCAGTACGACTGCGGGCCCCGCCCGGATGCCCGGTCGTGCGGCGGCCGGTCCGCCTCCGCCGCGCCGGCGGGCCCGAGAAGCACCAGGACCGGGGCGAGGGCGGCCGTCGCGGCTCCGGCGAGGACTGTGCGCAGACGCATGGGGCACCTTCGAGGTTCGCGCGGCCGGCCGCGGGGCCGGCCGGTCGGGTTCGACCGGTACCGGCAGGACCCTGCCACCCGCGCGCGCCCGGTCGGCCGCACCACGGCGGGGGCGGCCGGCCCCGGCGGCGAATCCCCCTCGATCAGCCCACGATCTCCTGATCCGATGGGGTGGTGAGCGTTTCAGCAGGTCCGGGCCGCGCCGCCACGTGACCGAAGAGCGGAGCGAGGACCAGCTGCGCCGCCCCGTGCACGACGGTGTGTTCGCCGGCGGGCGCCACCGCGACCGGCACCGGACGGCCCGCGCGGCCGGCGGCTCCCTCGCGGGCGGCGGCTCCCTCGCGGGCGGTGGCTCCCTCGCGGGCGGCGCGTTCGGCGAGCACCGCGCCCACGCCGGTGACGAACGCCTCGGGAGCGGCCACCACGGTGCGGCCGCCGAGCAGCACCCGGTCGATGTCGAGCAGCCCGACGAGGTTGGCGGCTGCGGTGCCCAGGGCCCGGGCCGCGGCCGGGGTGTCGCCGCGCGCCACGGCGGCCAGGCACAGCGCCTCGACGCAGCCGTGGTCGCCGCAGCCGCACGGCGGGCCGTCGAGCTGGATCACCTGATGGCCGAACTCCCCTGCCCCGGTGCGGCTTCCGCGGTGGAGTCCGCCGCCGAGCACCAGTCCGGCGCCGAGGCCGGTGCCGAGGTGGAGATAGGCGAACGAGGACGCGGCGGAGGCTCCGTCGGAGTGCGGTGCGGCGGAGCCCGGGCCGGAGTGCGGCGCGGTGGCGAGGGCGAGCCCCAGGGCGGCGGCGTTGGTGTCCTTGTCGAGGACGACGGGCAGCCCGAGGCGTTCGGCGAGGGCCGCCCGCAGCGGGTAGCCGTCCCACTGCGGAAATCCGGTGACCCGGCCCAGGACGCCCGTCCGGTGGTCCAGCGGCCCGGGGCAGGCGACGCCGACGCCGAGTACGGGGCCGAGGCCGGGCACCGGCCCGGTTCCGGACACCGCGTCGCCGGGTGCGTCCACCGCACCGGGCGCCGTACCCGGGGCCGGGGCCGGGGCGGCGACACCGACACCCGTCCCGGCCCCCGCGCCACCACCCCCAACCCCCGCCCCCCGCAGCAGCGCCCGCACCTCCGCCGCCGCCCCGTCCACCACGTCAGCGGCGTCCGCGCCGAAGTCGAACGGGACGGTGCGGACCGCCAGCGGCGCGCCGGTCAGGTCGGTGAGCACGGCCGTCAGCTCGTCGCGGTCCAGGTGCAGCCCCACCGCGCCGCGCGCCCCGCGGACCAGCCGCAGCACCGTGCGCGGCTTGCCGCCCGTCGACGCGCGCTGCCCGGCCTCGGCCGCCAGGCCCGCTTCCCGCAGCCGTGCCGTGATCTTGCTGACCGCCTGCGGGGTGAGCCCGGTGCTCTCGGCGAGCTCCAGCCGGCTGATGCCGGCCGCGCCCGCCGTGCGCAGCAGATCGAGCACGAGCGCGGCGTTGTGGCTGCGCAGCGCGGGAAGGTTGGCTCCGGAGTGTCCCCTGTTCACTCCCTCATTCTCCCTCCCGCTTGCGGTTTGGCAACAGCGTTGCTTAAGTGGCCCGCATGACTGGCAGCGACTTGACCGGCCCCGGCACCCCCTTCCGCGTCGGCCTGATCGGTTACGGACTCGCGGGCTCGGTGTTCCACGCCCCGCTGATCGCCGCCACCGACGGTCTGGCCCTGGACACCGTGGTCACCACGGATCCCGAGCGCCGCGCCGGGGCCGCGGCCGAGCACCCCGGGGTGCGCTTCGCGGCTTCGCCGGACGAGCTCCTGGCCCGCGCGGACGAGCTGGATCTGATCGTCCTCGCCTCGCCCAACCGCACCCATGTGCCGCTCGCCGCCGCGGCCCTGCACGCCGGGCTCCCGGTCGTCGTGGACAAGCCGCTCGCCGCCACCGCCGCCGAGGCGCGGGAGCTCGCGGCCCTCGCGGAGGAGCGCGGCCTGCTGCTCTCGGTCTTCCAGAACCGGCGCTGGGACAACGACTTCCTCACCCTCCGCGCGCTGATCGACGACGGCGCGCTGGGCGAGGTCCACCGCTTCGAGTCCCGCTTCGAACGGTGGCGGCCGCGCCCCAAGGGCGGCTGGCGGGAGTCCGGGGACCCGGCGGAGATCGGCGGTCTCCTGTACGACCTGGGCAGTCATGTCGTCGATCAGGCGCTGGTGCTGTTCGGCCCGGCCGTCCGCGTCTACGCCGAGTCCGACGTCCGCCGGGCCGGCGCGGAGGCGGACGACGACACGTTCATCGCCGTCACCCATGCCTCCGGTGTCCGCTCCCATCTGTGGGTGAGCGCGTTCACCGCGCGGCTCGGCCCGCGGTTCCGGGCCCTCGGCAGCACCGCCGGGTACGTCTCGTACGGGCTCGACCCGCAGGAGGCCGCGCTGCGCGAGGGGCTGCGGCCGGGCAGCGCGCCCGGCTGGGGCGAGGAACCGGAAGCCCTGTGGGGCGTGCTGGGCGCCGGGCCGCCGGATGTCGCCGCGGGAGAGTCCCCGGCGACCGGCGGCGGCACCCCGGTCCGCACCCTGCCCGGCGACTACCCTGCCTACTACGCGGGCATCGCCGCCGCCCTGCGCGACGGCACCCCGCCGCCGGTCACGGCACACGAGGCCGCGGCCACCCTGGACGTCCTGGAAGCAGCGCGCGTCTCGGCCCGCGAGGGCCGGACGGTCGGCATCGGAGCGGAGGCATGATGGGGGCAGAACGAGGCAGCCGGGCCGCTCCCGGCGGCACGGCGCGGGACAGCGGTTCCCCGGTGACCCCGGCAGAGGAGGCCGCGGCGCTCATCCCGCAGCTCGAGGCCCAGGAACGCCGCCTGGTGCTGCGGAGCTTCACCCACGAGGACGCCTGGCACCTGGGGTCGATGCTGGTGGAGCTGGCCCGGCTGCGCGAGGCGCCGGTGGCCGTGGACATCCGCCGCGGGGCGCAGCAGGTCTTCCACGCCGCCCTGCCGCGCTCCTCCGCGGACAACGACGCCTGGATCGACCGCAAGCGCCGGGTCGTCGAGCGGTACGCCGAGAGTTCGTACCTGGTCGGGGCGCGGTTCCGGGCGAAGGGCACGACGTTCGAGGCGGCCTCCCGGCTGGACCCGGACCGCTATGCCGCGCACGGCGGTTCGTTCCCCGTCCTGGTCCAGGACGCGGGCGTCATCGGCTCGGTGACGGTGTCCGGGCTGCCGCAGGCCGATGACCACGCGCTGGTGGTCGAGGCGCTGGAACGCTTCGTCGCCGCGGGGCGCACGGAGTCCGCGACGCACTGATCCCGCACGGTGCCGCGGGGCCCGCGCACCTCCGCCTCGACCCCGTCGTCGTCCTGGCGCGGCCACCGCCTTGTGACAGTGTTCACGTGAACGATGTTCACGACACTCGCGCCCGTGAACTCCCCGTCGAACACCGACCCTCACCCCGCCAATCACCGGGGGCTGCCGGGCCGATTGCAGCCTCTCGGGCTGTTGGCGAACTGGCAGCTGAGCAGGCAGCACATCCTCCCTCGGCCGATACTTGATCGTGTGGGCGGATCATCAGCGGTCAGGTCGGCACGGCTCGGCACCGGTGAAGCGATCGTGGTTCGGTCGTTCGCCGAGGGGGACTCCGTCGCGCGACTGACACGTTTGCTTCACCGCGCCTATTCCGGCCACGCGGCCGAAGGGCGAGTCTTCTTTGCCTCGTATCAGTCGGTGGAGGACACGGCCTACAGGCTGGGCAGGGGCGAGTGCTGGCTGGCTCTGCGAGCGGGTGAGCTGGTGGGCACCGTTACGGTGGCGGCTCCACATGGGGCCCCGGAGGGGTATCCGGCTCCGCCGGGGTCGGGGTCGTTCTGGCAGTTGGCCGTAGACCCTTCGTGCCAAGGGACGGGGCTGGGGCAGCGGCTGCTGGCCCTGGCAGAGGAACGCATTTCCGAGCTCGGGTCCTCGCAGGTGGTGGTCGATACCTCCGTCGAAGCGGTCGAGCTGGTTGGCTGGTATCGCAGACGCGGGTACGTGCCGGTCGGGTCCTGGCGGTGGAGTGTGACGAACTACGAGAGCGTGGTGCTCCTGAAAGAGCTGATGCCGCGCGGGAACGGTCTGTGACAAGGACTGCCGGTGCCGGTTGGGGCGGCACCGGCAACCTGGTGGCTACTGGTCGAGGGCGCGGACAGCGTCCCGGGCGGCGATCGTGAGCGCCTCGTCGAGGGCATCGCTGTGGCGGCCGCCAGCGCTGGCGAGAGGGCCCTTGCCGCCGGCTCCGCCGCCGACCGCACGCGCGGCCGGGATGAGGATGTGGCTGGCCTCGGTGCCGGTGTCGTGGAGGCTGCGGGTGACCGCGGCGGCCAAGAGTGCCTTGCCGTCGTGCTCGGTGCCGAGGACGACGATGGCGTGGCCGGTGTCGAGCAGGTCGACGGTGCGGTGGGCCAGTGTGCGGAGTTCGTCCGGGCCGAGGCCGGTCACCTTCTCGGTGACGACCCGACCGCCGGCGACGCCACGGGCGGAGGCGGCGAGCTGCCGGGCGCGGTTTTGCAGCTCGGTCTCGCGGAGGAGGCCGAGTTCCTGCTGGGCGGCGCTGAGCGCGTCGAGCCGCTTGCGGAGGGTCTCGGGGGCGTCCTTGGAGGGGGCGCTGAGGAGGGCGGAGACCTCGCTGAGCAGGCGGCGCTCAGTGTCCAGGTGGTGGAGGGCGCTGTGGCCGGTGAGGGCTTCGATGCGGCGGAGATTGGAGCCGACCGACCCCTCGGAGAGCAGGCGGAAGGTGCCGACTTGGGAGCCGTGGGCGACGTGAGTGCCGCCGCACAGTTCGCGTGAGAAGTCGCCGATGTCGACGATGCGGACGGTGTCGCCGTACTTCTCGCCGAACAGAGCCATGGCGCCGACGGCCTCGGCTTCGGCGCGGTCGGCGTGCCAGGCTCGGACGGCCGGGTCGTCGAGGACGTGGCTGTTGACGGCGGATTCGATCCGGGCGAGCTGTTCGGGCGTGAGGGCGGAGAAGTGGGCGAAGTCGAAACGCAGGCGGTCTGATTCGACGAGTGAGCCCTGCTGACGGGCGTGATCACCGAGGGTGGCGCGCACGACGGCGTGCAGGATGTGGGTGGCCGAGTGGGAGCGCATCAGGCCCTTGCGGCGGTCGGCGTCGACAGCGGCTTCCCCGGTCGCCCCTGTGCGGAGCTCTCCTTCGGCGACGTGGGCGCTGTGGATGCGGAAGCCGTCCAGGCCGTACCGGGTGTCCGTGATCCGCAGCAGGGTGCCGTCTTCGGTGCGCAGGGTGCCGGTGTCGCCGACCTGGCCGCCGGCTTCGGCGTAGAACGGCGAACGGTCGAGAACGAACTCGATGTCGGAGCCCTTGGGGGCGCTGGTGGTGACGGCCCCGCCAGAGATCAGGCCGAGCACGGTGACCGCGGCGGTGAGGTGCTCGTAGCCGAGGAAGTCGGTGCGCGGCAGCTTGGCGGACAGCTCGCGGTAGTTGTCAAGGCGGCGCAGGGCGTTGGCTGTCTTGGCCTTGCCGCCGGCCTTGGCGCGCTTCTTCTGCTCGTCCAGCAGCGTGGCGAAGCGGTCCTCGTCGACGGCCAGACCGGCGTCACGGGCGGCTTCGACGGTCAGTTCCAGGGGGAAGCCGTAGGTGTCGGCGAGCTCGAAGGCGCTCTCGCCCGGCAGCGAGCACGAGCGACTCTCCCGGGTGCGGGTGATCGCGGCGTTCAGCAACCGGGTCCCCTGCGCGAGGGTCCGGGTGAAGGACTCCTCCTCGGCGGTGACGACCTGCTCGATGAGGTCGGCCTGGCCGGTGAGTTCGGGCCAGACGTCGCCGAGGTTGGCGATCACGCTGGCTGTGGTGGACGCGAGAACGGGCTGGTCGATGCCGAGCAGACGGGCATGCCGGACCGCCCGCCGCATGAGGCGGCGCAGGACGTAGCCGCGGCCGTCCTTGGCGGGCAGGACTCCGTCGGCGATCAGGTAGGCGATGGAACGGGCGTGCTCGGTGACGACCTGGAAGGAGACCTTCTCCGCGCCGCTTCCGGTGTGGTCGCGGCCGGCGAGCTCCCGGACGGTGTTCAGGGTGGGCATGAGGAGGTCGGTGGTGCAGACGTTCTCGACTTCCTGGAGGATCGCGGCCAGGCGGTCGAGACCGAGACCGGTGTCGATGCTCTGCTGGGCGAGGTCGCCGAGGATCGGGAAGTCGCCCTCGTTGTCGCCCTCGCCGCGCTGGTACTGCATGAAGACGAGGTTCCAGATCTCCACGTAGCGCTCGCCGTCGACGGCTGGTCCGCCCTCGCGCCCGAAGGCGGGCCCTCGGTCGTAGTTGACCTCCGAGCAGGGGCCGCAGGGCCCGGGGACTCCCATCGACCAGTAGTTGTCCTCCATGCCCAGTCGCTGGATGCGCTCGGCGGGCACGCCGATCTTGCGCCACAGCTGCTCTGCCTCGTCGTCTTCCTGGTACACAGTGATCCAGAGGCGGTCCTTCTCCAGGTTGAAGCCCTGGGTGAGGAGCTCCCAGGCATAGGCGATGGCGTCGGCCTTGAAGTAGTCGCCGAAGGAGAAGTTGCCCATCATCTCGAAGAACGTGGCGTGCCGGTTCGTACGGCCGACGTTGTCGATGTCCGAAGTGCGGGCGCACTTCTGGATGGTGGTGGCGCGCGGGAACTCCGGAGCAACCTCCCCCAGAAAGTAGGGCTTGAACTGGTTCATGCCGGCGTTGACGAGGAGCAGGGTCGGATCGGAGGGGATGAGCGGGCTGGACGGGACCTGGCGGTGGCCGCGCGAGGTGAAGAAGTCCAGGAAGGTGGAGCGGATCTGCGTCGAGTGCATGGTGGTGTGGCCCTCACGGAAGAGTCGTGGAGAGATGGGGTTCGATCACACGCCGAGCCGGGCCGAGAACAGGGACTGAGAGGTTCTCAGTTCTCCAGCTCGACGCAGATAGCTCGCGCCCCCACGGTGAAGACCATGACTCCAGATCCGTTGCTAGGTGGCGCAGCCGACATCGGACGCAACGATCCGCTGCGACTGCGCCACCCAGCGTAGCGCTCCTGGAGCCAGGATCGTTTGGATTTATGCGCTTCGTCGTCCGGTGCCCATCAGGGAGAGGAACGTGCCGGCGAGGCTTTCGGCATCGGGGAGGACGACGGTGGCACCCGCCCGGGTGAGCGTGTAGGGGTCGGAGAAACCCCAGCCGGAGCCGATCGGCGTCACACCCGCTGCCTGGGCCGCGTGCATGTCGGACTCCATGTCACCGACGAACACGGCCTCGCTGGGTGAGACACCGAGCTTGTCGAGGGCGAGTAGGAGGCCGTCCGGCGCGGGCTTCGGCGCCGCGTCCTCGTAGCAGACGACGACGTCGAACAGGTCGAGGACGGCGGGCGGCAGAAGCCAGTGGACCCGCTGACGGCTCCGCATGGTCACGATGCCGGTGGCGACGCCGGCGGCGCGGAGCGCGGAGAGCGTATCGGCGACGAATGGGAACACCTCGGCGGTGAGGGTGGCGGTGGCCGTCGCCGCGTCCCAGCCGTCCTGACTGATCACTCCGGTGTATCCGAGTTCGGCGAGTACGTGTTCGTGTGGCGTGGTCGCGGCCCAGGCCGGCAGGTCGGCGACGGTGACGCGTCGGCCGAGGGCGGAGGTCGCGAAGCCGGCCAGGGTGGCGAGTTGGGCATGACGGCTGTCGACGAGGACGCCGTCGAGGTCGAACAGTACGGCCCGCTTCACACGGAACCACCCCTTCGGGGCGCTTCCGGAAGGTCGGCCTCGGTGAGCAGGGAATGAAGGGTGACGTTGTGTTCGGCCAACAGCGTTCGCCCGCCGAGCGGGCGCTCGAGGACGCACAGCGCGTCGCTGACCGGAGCACCGGCGATCCGCAGGATGCGGGCCATGGCGAGCAGCTGTCCGCCGGAGCGCACCACGTCGTCGACGAGAACGGTCCGACGACCGGTGAAGGCGGCGCCCTCGATCTGCCGGCGGGAACCGTACCCCTTCGGACGGCGGCGCAGGAAGACGGCGGGCAGGCCGGTGGCGGCGGACAGGGCGACGACGAGGGGGACGCCGCCGAGTTCGATGCCGGCGAGGAGCTGGGCGTCTCTGGGGACGACATGGGTCATGGCGGCGGCGGTGTCGCGCAGCAGCTCGGGATCGGCGGCCAGGCGGTACTCGTCGAAGTAGCGGTCGAGCCTCGCGCCGTCGGCGAGGTGGATAGGGGCCGTGACGAGGGCGGTCTCGGCGAGCCGGACGGTGAGGTCGGGCAGGCGCGTGCTTGTGGTCATGCTCCTCCGATCGGTGCCGTCTCGGACGTGTCGACCGTGTCGAGAGCGGCGAGGCGGTCGCGGAAGTCGTCTGCGGACTCGGCGGTACTGAGGAAGCCGAGGGGCCGGGCCGGGGTCTCGTACAGCCACTTCTCCTTACGGAGGAAGGCGAGCAGGCGCCGTGCGGAGGCTCCGGCGAGGCAGATCGGTACGGGCCGGATGGTGGTCGCGTAGTACATGGCGGCGGTCAGCTCGTGGAGGGTGCCGACGCCTCCGCCCATGGCGACGACGAGGTCGGCGTGGTCCAGGTAGTGGTTGATCCGGGCGCCGAGGTCGGGGATGTGGACGGACGTGGTGGTGTGCGGGTTGAACGCGCCCCATTCGTCGTGCTTGCTGATCAGGGTCACCGCGGTGACCAGGGCGCCTTCGGACGATGCGCCGCGCGCGGCGGCTTCCATCAGACCGTTGTAGCCGCCGTGCAGGAGCTGGTAGCCCACTCCTGCCAAGGCACGGCCGATCTCCTCTGCCAGCCTCTCCTCCTCGTCGGAGGCGGGGCGGACCCCGCCGAAGAAGACGGCGGTCAGGCCCTCGCGGGCCTGGGCGGCGGCCGGGCCCGCGAGGTGGAGCGCGTTCACATCAGCTCCAGGTAGGCGCGGTACGCGGCGATGGCGCTCTCCAGGCCGCTCAGGGCTTCAGGGCAGGCCCGCTCGACCAGGGCGAGCGTCCGTTCGACGGCCGCGTCGACGTCGGCGGCGAGGGGGACAGCTGGTGCGCTGATCGCCGCCTCCAGATCGCCGAGGCAGGCCCGGCCGATCGGGGTGACGGCGATCTCCTCGCGCAGCTGGTACCAGCCCCAGAACCGCGAGGTGGGGGCCAGAGCGGCCTTGATCAGGTCCTTCGTCGCGGTGTGGAGGCGGTGCCACTCGGAGTACGCGACGAACCGCTGGCCACGCCTGATGCGCTTGTGCAGCAGGACTGCCAGGACCAGGTGCTCGATGAGCAGCTCGGTGCAGGTACGGGGCCGGGCGAGGAATTCGGCCGCGAACCGCTCGGCGACCGCCGTTCCCTCTGCCGGGGCGAGCGCCGGCTCGCGGTCGAGGAGTAAGGCGGTGGCGACCGTCGCCCGAAGGCGTGGGACGTGGGACGCGGGCACCAGGTAGAGGTCCATCTGGTGCAGGCGCCCCTCGTCCGGAACGAGGAAGACCATGCCGACGCCGCCGAGGTCGGCGACGATGGTGTCGCGCCACCCTGGTAGCAGGGCGCCGGCCTCGGTGGACATCAAGTCGTCCAGAGTCTCGACGAACGCGGGCAGGTCGGCGTCCTGGACGCCGACGACGAAGTCGACGTCCGAGAGCCGGTCGGCCGTTCCGTGGGCCAGCGACCCCCGCACCATCAGGTGTGTGACGGCCGGGGAGGTGGCCAGGATGTCGGCGAGCCGGGACAGCAGCGGGAGCTGGGACGGGCGGTTGGCGAAGGTGAGTTCCGCCAGGTGCAGGGTGGGCACGTGCGTCCTCCGATCGGATTTCGGCGTAGAGGCTGTGGCGGTCAGGCAGTGAGGGCGAGGAGGCGGCGCTTGGCCGACGTCCAGCGCGTGGCGGCCTCCTCGTCGCCGAGCGAGGTGTGCAGCTCGGTGATCAGGTCGTAGACCGAGCCCTCGGGCAGGGCGTAGGTGTAGAAGAGCCGCAGCAGCATCCGCTCGGCCGCGTCCGTGTAGCCGAGACCGGCCATGCCGCGGGCCGCCTGGAGCCGCTCGGCGAGCACCGACGGGTCGGCCGGAGGCAGCGGCTCGGCCGCGTCGGGGTGGAGCGTGGGCCGACGGGCGAGACGCCAGTAGGCGTCGTCGGCGTACACGTCGGCGATCAGGTGGACCCGGACCGGTCCGAGAAGGTTGCACACCCCGTGGGCGTACGTCGGCGTCAGCCGCCAGATCCGTCCGCCGGTCATGTGGACCTTCGTGCCGCCGGTGACGAGGAACGCCGACGTGTTGGTGTGCAGGGGGATGTGCAGCCGGTGCCGCTCGACCTGGTCGAGCTCGTCGTAGTCGCGGTGCTCCCACAGGAAGGCGTTTGCCTCCAGCCGGGCGAGCCGCACCCACATGTAGTTCAGGCCGAGTTCGGTCAGCATGGAGGCGGTGGCCGGCATGTGCGACAGCAGGTCGGTCGGCCTGGCCTCGCAGTCGCCGATCGTCACGTCGGCGGCGTCGCCGGACGCGTTCATCAGCGACGTCGTCAACCAGCCTCCCGACTGGTAGGCGCCGTACTCGGCCTTCCAGGGCGCCTGGGCCGTCAAGGCCTCGTGGCGGATCCGTTCCAGTTGAACGGATTCGACGGCGTCGAGTTGGGCGATCTGCCCGGCAAGGGCGGTCAAGGTGTCCATCGGTTCCCTCCCGTCGCCGTCCCGCCCGTGAGCGGGCCGGCCGGCACGTGGTGCTGGATGGGGGTGATCGGCCGGAGCCTCCGAGGCAGGCTCCGATCTCACGCTTCGTCGTCGGAGGTGCACGTACGGCGAAGCAGCGTTCAGCATGAGGGTGGGCGACGAGGCATGGATACGACGTCACCACCGTCATGGAGCCGTCATCGCCGAACGGCCTGCGACCCGGCCGACGACGGTCCATGACGGTCACGCGACATGACTGCCGTCATGGCCACCGTCATCTTCGTCGTCGAGCCGCCGAAAGGGTCTCCCGCCGATCGGACAGGGCTATCGTCGGGTGGAGACGAACGGGTACGGAGAGGATCTGCCGTGGCTGAAACTCCCACGCTCTTACGGGTCTTGACGCTCCGGCGGCACTGGCAGGTCTACGAGACCTTCCGCCTCCGGTTCGAAGCGACGGCGACATCGATCGCCGACGACGAGAACGATGCGCGGCTCCGAGGCCTGTCGGTTTCGAAGCGACAGTTCGAGCGCTGGTACGGCGGCGCCGTGAAGACCCGCCCCTACCCCGACCAGTGCCGGGTGCTGGAAGCGATGTTCGGCGTCGACGTCGCTCTCCTTCTCGCTCCCGCACCGCAGGCCGTTGAACGGACCACGCCGGCGTCCGACCCCCCGCTCGTCGTCCCGCCGTCACGGCCGGCCTCTGTCCTTCTCCCCACCGAGCAGGCAGCGGCACTGCCTGTCGGCGGCTCGTTCACCAGCGAGCCCCGCTTCGATGCGGGCACAACGGAATTGGAAAGGCAGGTCGCGATGGCGGCTCGTCGTGCGCTTCGGTTCACCGCGATGGCAGAGGGCAGCAGCATCGGCCCGGAGACCCTGGGCCAGATCCATGACGAAGTGCGGCGGCTCACCGCCGCGTACCCGAGGATGGCGTTGCCGACGCTGCTCGGCGACCTGGTGGAGGTGCAGGACCTCACCTTCCGGCTGCTCGAACACGGCCGGGTCAAGCCCCTGCAGGCCCGTGAGCTGTATCTGCTCGCCGGGATCACGTCCGGCATGCTGGCCAAGGCCAGCCACGACCTGGGCAACCCGAGCGCCGCGATGATGCAGGCCCGTACCGCCTTCGTATGCGCCGACAACGCCGACCACCAGGCCATGCGCGCCTGGGTCCGTTCCCTGCAGTCACTCATCGCGTACTGGGCCGGACGCCCCGCCGAGGCGGCCGACTACGCCCTCCTCGGCCAGAGCGCCGCCGGAGGCGTCCGCGGCACGACCAGCGTCTGGCTGGCCTGCCTCTCCGCCCGCGCGCACGCCCTGATCGGCGACGCCGAGACCACCCGTACCGCCATCCAGCAGGCCGAGGACGCCCGTACGGTCGTCGAACCTGACGACCTCGACGCCTTCGGCGGCATCATGACCTTCCCGGCACCCCGGCAGCTCTACTACGTCGCCGAGGCCACCGTGCACCTCGGCGAGGACCCTGTACTCAGCGAGAGCAGCTCTGAGGCCGCCGTCACCGCCTACCGGAACGCCTCCGAGGACGAGTGGGCCTTCGGCGATGAGGCCGGCGCGCAGACCGACCTCGCGCTCGCCCGCATCGCCCGGGGTGAGATCGAGGGCGCCATCGAGGCCGTACGTCCCGTGCTCGACCTCCCCATCGAGCAGCGGAACTTCGGCATCACGAGCAGCGCCCAGCGCGTCCACATCGCACTGCACGCCGACGGGCGACGAAGCGGCGGGGCCGAGGCCGATCTCCGCGAGGAGATCGAAGCCTTCACCGCCACTCCGGCCTCTGTCCTCGTCCGATGAACCCGCAGGTAGGCTCCGCGCCCATGACCCCAGTCCACCTGGCCGGCCCCCACTTGGCCCTGCGCGAAGTCGAACCCGAGGACACCGACACGCTCCTGGCCGTCTACGGCGATCCTGAGGCCACCCGGCACCTCAGCTTCGAACCCCGTACCCCCGAGCAGGTCCAGGCGATCGTCGACCGGTCCATCACCTCCGCCGCGAACTCGCCGAGGACCGAGTACTGCCTCGCCATCACCCGCCGCGGCGACCAGCGCCTGATCGGCTACGCACGCCTGGCGACCGAACCGCAGCAAGCGGCCACGATCGGGTTCGCTCTGCACCCGGCCGAGTGGGGCAAGGGCATGGGCACGGAGACCGTCCACCTGATGTGCGCGCTCGGCTTCCAGACGCTCGGCCTGCACCGCATCTGGGCGGCCCGGTCCCCCCTCAACGAAGCGTCTGCACGGACCCTTTTGCGAGCGGGCATGACCGAGGACGGCCGGATCCGCGATCACGTATTCGTCCGCGGAGCGTGGCGCGACTCGATCACCTACTCGATCCTGGAGCACGAGTGGACCCCGATCGACGGCATCGACACCGAAGGTCGCCCGCCCGCCGCCTCGCCCGACGCAGACTGCGGACCAGAGACGTGAGCCGGTGATCACCGAGGCGGGCTTACAGCATCCGGTGCTCCCCGGCATCGCCGAGTTCGCGCGGCGGCCTGCCCGAACCGCCAGCCACCGACGACGGCAACGACTGGGTCGACGGCGCCTGCTGGCGCCCCGCCGTCAGGACGGTTTTCCGGCCCAGGCGGTCGGACATCAGGACGGCTTTCCGACCCAAGCGGTCAGACGTCAGGACGGCTTCCCGGCCCAGGCCGTCAGTGCCTCGGCCCGCTCGTCCCGGCGCTCGCCGACCGCGGTGCGGCGCGTGGCCCAGGCGATGTGGCCGTCGGGGCGTACGAGGATCTCGGTCACCCCCGCCAGGTCGGGGCGGTCGTCGCGTCCGGTGACGGTGACGGGCGTGACGCGCGAGCCCCACCCGGGCGCGACCGACGCTTCGAACTCCGGGTCGCCGGCGAGGTCGAGGTGGACGAACCGGCCCGCGGGCAGCAGGTCGTAGACCCGTGTGGCGTCCGACCCGGCGGCGGTCAGCCCGATGTCGGGCATCCGGCGCCCCACCAGCGGGTCGGCCCCGGGTGTCGTGGCGGGGTAGACGGTGCCGAGGCCGGAGACCCGGGCGGCGAGCCGGCGGTTGACCTCCGCCATGCCCAGGAGCTCGTCGACGAGCGCCCGCAGGGCCAGCGCGGGGCGCCGGTACTGCTCGACGAGCGTCAGCTCCGCGAGCAGCGCTTGGACCTCGGTGTTCTCGGTGACCGCCCGGCCGACCGGGTTGCGCTCCGCGTCGTAGCTGTCCAGCAGCCCGGGCGGCGCCCATCCGGCCACCGCGGCGGCCAGCTTCCAGCCGAGGTTCACGGCGTCCTGCAGGCCGGTGTTGAGCCCCTGACCACCGGCGGGGAAGTGAATGTGCGCGGCGTCGCCCGCGAGCAGGATGCGGCCGGAGCGGTACCGCTCGGCGAGCCGGGTGGCGTTGCCGAAGCGGGACAGCCAACGGGGCTCGGCGACACCGCAGTCGGAGCCGCAGAGCCGGACCAGCGACGCCCGGAACTCCTCCACGGTGACGGGCTCCCGGGCCGGGACCCGCATCCGCTCCGGATCGATGTAGACGAGCCGGGTCGGCCCGTCCTCCAGTGGTGCGATCAGCACGCCCTGGGCCCGGAGGGCGTCGAGGGCCGCCGGGTCCGGGGCGAACACCGCGAAGTCGCCGAGCACGCCGGCGAAGGTCTCGTCGGTGCCGGGGAAGCCGATCCCGGCTGCCTCCCGCACCGCGCTGCGGGCACCGTCGCACCCGACGAGGTACCGGGCGCGGAGGGTCTTGGTGCCGCGGGGGGTCTCGGTACCACGGAGCGTCTCGGTGCCGCGGGGGGCCTCGGTGCCACGGAGCGTCTCGGTGCCGCAGGGTCCGCGCACCTCCGCCTCGACCCCGTCGTCGTCCTGGCGTACGGCCACCACCTCGTGGCCGCGCAGGATCTCCACGCCCAGTTCGGCCGCCCGCTCCGCCAACAGGGCCTCGGTGCGCGCCTGGGCGAGGAACAGCGTGTAGCCGTGCCGGGAGTCCAGCGCGGAGAAGTCCAGGTGGGTGGGGAGTGCGGAGAAGTGCCAGCCGGGCGCGGTGCGGCCGAGCGGGAGGAAACGGTCGACCAGGCCGCGCTGGTCCATCAGCTCCACGCTGCGCGCATGCAGGGTCAACGCCCGCGAGTTCCGGTGCGGTTCGGCCCGGCGTTCCAGGACGCGGGTCCGCACCCCGGCCAGGGCCAGCTCGCAGGCGAGCATCAGCCCGGTCGGTCCCGCCCCCGTGACGATCACGTCGATGTCCATCGAAGTCACCCTCCCCGATTAGTGAACAGCGTTCACGTGAACGATGTTCACTATACTGAGGTCCATGAGCTCCCCGTCACTCCCCGCCCGCGGCCGGCCGTCCCGCCTGGACCGGGCACGGACCGTGCAGACGGCCCTCGACCTGCTGAACCAGTCGGGTCTGGACGCCCTGACCATGCGGCGGCTCGCCGACGCGATGGGCGTTCAGGCCGGTGCGCTGTACCGCTACTTCGCCACCAAGCAGGACCTGCTGACGGCGATGGCCGAGCGCATGATGGACGGCGCCTCGGACGCGGTCACGGCGGCGGACGACGGCGACTGGGCCGGGCAGCTGACCGCCCTGGCCCGCGCGATGCGCACGGCCCTGCTCTCCCACCGCGACGGCGCCCGGGTGTTCGCCGGGACGCACTCCAACGGGGAGAACACCCTCGGCTTCGCCGACGCGCTCGTGGGCGTCCTGCGGGACGCGGGCTTCCCCGACGACGACGCGGCCCTGGCCCTCTACACCGTGGCCAACTACACCGTGGGCCACACCCTGGAGGAACAGGCCGCCCGCCAACCGGGGAACGGCGGGCCCGCGGACCCCGGAGTCCTGCGGGACGCGGTGACGGCCGGGGCCTATCCCCACCTCAGCGCCACCCTTCCCACCCTCACCGACCAGGACTTCACCCGGCTCTTCGAGTTCGGACTCGGGCTGCTCGTGGCGGGGCTGCGGGCACGGCACTGAGGGCACGGCTGTGAGGGCGCGGCGCTGAGAGCGGGGCAGTGAGGGCTGGGCACTGAGGGCGGGTCGGCCCGAGTCCCGCGCAGGGGCCGGGCAGAGGCCGAAGCCCGGATCCGGGCGGGCACCGCGGGATCCGGGCGAACGACCCACCGGGGGGGTGGTGGTCCATGACGTGACCGCAACGACGGACACGGACGACGGAACAGCCCCTCAGGCGGCCCCCGACTCCTGTCGTGCCACCACGACGAGAGCCTTGCGCCGGAACATTCGTCCCGGTTCGCATGGGAACCAGCATCACAGCCCGACGGCGGAAAGTCGTTGGCACTCGGTCCACACATCACTGTGCAATGCGTGCACCCGCACCCCGGTGCGGACCGGACGGAGGAGGCCGGACGGGCGGAGGCCCCGACAGAGGAGGCCCTGCCGGAGGAGGCCCCGCCGGAGGAGGCCCGACGCCCCCGTCCGTCACCCCTCCGCCGTGCGCAACGACCGTCCCCCGGCGCCCTCGGCATCGACATCGGCATCGGCATGGGTGGCTGTGGCGGTGGCGGTGGCGGCAGGGCCCCCCGTGGCCGCCCAGCCCGCGAGGAACCGCAGGGCCTCCGCGGAGCGGGATCCCGGCTCGGCGGTGTAGACGATCATCGTCTGGTCGGCGTCGTCCCCCACCGTCAGCGTCTGGAACTCCAGCTCCAGAGGGCCTGCCAGCGGGTGCCGGAACGCCTTCCGGCCGAACGCCCGCGTCCGCACCCGCTGGTCGGCCCACCAGCGGCGGAAGTCGGGGTCCTTGACGGAGAGTTCGCCGACGAGGGCGGCCAGCAGCGGATCGTCGGCGTAGCGGGCGGCGTCCATCCGCAGATAGGCCACGCACTCGCGGGCCGCCGTGGGCCAGTCCGCGTACAGCGCCCGGAACCCGGGGCGCAGGAAGGCCAGCCGGACGAGGTTGCGTTCGGCGTCCGGGAGCGCCCCGAAGTCGCCGAGCAGGGCCGCCGCGAGGGGGTTCCAGGCGAGGACGTCGAGCCGCCGCCCGAGCACGATCGCGGGCATCTCCCGGAGCCCGTCCAGGAGTTGCCGGGTCTGCGGACGGACGTGCGGGCCGCCGGCCCGGGGCGCCGCTGTCCGCCGGGCTGGACCGGCGATCCGCAGCAGATACGCCCGTTCGTCGTCGGCCAGCCGCAGGGCGGTGGCGAGCGATTCCAGGACGGCCGGGGAGACGTTCGTCATCCGGCCCTGTTCCACCCGCACCAGGTAGTCGACGCTGACGTTCGCCAGCTGCGCCAGCTCCTCGCGGCGCAGGCCGGGGACGCGCCGGACCCGGCCGTCGTCGGGGAGCCCCACGTCGGCGGGAGAGACGCGCGACCGGCAGGCGCGCAGGAATCCGGCGAGCGGGGCACTGGTCTCGGGGCGGGCATCCATGGCCATGCGCCCCATTGTGGGCCGGTGGACGGCCCGTTGCCTGGTACTGCCGGACCCAGGGAGGACGGTGCCCGGGGAGGACCGTGCCCAGGGAGGGCCGTGCCCAGGGAGGGCCGTGCCCAGGGAAGACGGTGCCCGGGGACGGCCGGCCTCCCGGACGGTCCGTCCCTGGTGGCGCCTGTCGCCGCCCCCGCAGGGTGGCGGGGACGGCAGGGGGCGTTTCCCCTGCTCCACCGCCCCGGCAGGGGCTCTCACCGAGGAGCACCATGACCATCTGGTTCATCACCGGCGCCTCCCGCGGCTTCGGGCTGGAGATCGCCCGGCAGGCGCTCGCGCAGGGCGACCGCGTCGTGGCCACCGCCCGCGATCCGCGCGCCGTGGAGGCGGCGCTGCCCGGGAACTCCGGCCGGCTGCTCACCCTCCCCCTGGACGTCACCGACACCGGCCGGGCGGCGGCCGAGGCCGTCGCCGCCGCGGTCGACCGGTTCGGCGGGATCGACGTCCTGGTCAACAACGCCGGCCGGGGCCTGCTCGGCGCCGTCGAGGAGACCAGCGACGCGGAGGCCCGCGCGATCTTCGACATCAACGTCTTCGGACTGCTGTCCGTGACCCGCGCCGTGCTGCCCGTCATGCGGCGCCAGGGCAGCGGACGGATCATCAACCTCAGCTCCGTGGGCGGCTTCGTGAGCTGGGCCGGCTCCGGTCTGTACTGCGCGACGAAGTTCGCCGTCGAGGCACTGACGGAGAGCCTGCGCATCGAGGCGGCGCCGTTCGGAGTGCAGGTCACGGCCGTCGAACCGGGCCCGTTCCGCACGGACTTCCTCGACCCCAGCTCGCTGCACCGCACGGCGGCGGTCATCGACGCCTACGCGACGAGCTCCGGCGCGCTGCGCACCTGGGCGGACGACACCAACCACGGCCAGGCGGGCGACCCGGTGAAGGGCGCCGCGGCCGTCCTCCTGCTCGCCGCCACCGCCGAACCGCCGACCCGGCTCCCTCTCGGCGCCGCCACGGTGACCGACATCGAGGACAAGCTCGCGCGGGTCGCCCGGGAGGTCGATGCCTGGCGCGAGGTGGCCGGGAGCACCGACTTCCCGGCGGGCGACTCGGCGGGCGAGGGCAGCGGACCGACGGGCGAGCTGCCGTGCGCGGTGTGACGGCGGGCCGGTCCACCGGGCCGGCCCACGACAGCGCGTGGGGCGCGCACTCCGTCAGCGCCTGGCGCGCCGTCACCGACAGTCCGTGGCGGGCGTTCCCCGACAGCGCGTGGGGTGCCTTCCCCGACAGCGCATGGGGCGGGTTCGCCGACCGTGCGTGGGGCGCTCAGCCCTTGGCGCTCGGTCCGAGGAGCACTTCCCCGGGAGGCCGTCCGCCGCCCCCTACCCGACGACGGCGGGGGTAGCCGCTCCCGCCTCCGTGCGGCCCCGGTACAGCCAGGCCCGTTCGGCGGCGCTCCAGGCCGTGGTGGTGGCCAGGTAGAGCCCGGCGGCCAGCGGGACGACGGCGGCGGTGATCAGGGTGCCGAACGACAGCAGCGGCAGGACCTTGGCCACCCCCGCCATCCCGGGCAGCGCCTCCGGTTCCGCGGAGGCCTTCCGGGACGCCCCGGCGGTACGGTTCGCGGCCGTGGCTGCCGCCGCCGTTGCCGCGGCCTTCCGGCCCCGGGTGTAGTTCCAGCCGGCCACCGCGGCGATCACGGCGAACAGCCCCAGGTAGACCAGCCCGTGCGGCCCGGCCACGCCCCCGTCGCCCAGCGCGTCGGCCCACCGGCCGCCGAGCGGCGCACCGAGCAGGGTGTGGTCGAGCAGCCCGCTGCCGCGGCTGGTGAACAGGTGGTACATCACGACGAACACGGGCAGTTGGAGCAGCGTCGGCAGGCAGCCGGCCACCGGCGAGGTGCCGGTCTCGGCCTGCAGTTCGGCCACTGCGGCGCGCAGTTTCTCGGGGTCGCTCCCGTGCTTCCTCTTCAGCTCGGCGATGCGCGGCGCGAGCGCGCTGCGGGCCTTCTCGCCGCGCGCCGCGGCCCGGGCGAGCGGGTGCAGCGCGAGCCGTACGCACAGGGTGAACAGGACGATGGCGGCGGCCGTCGCCGAGCTGCCGAAGAACGGGGCGATCGCGTCGGCGACATGGGAGAGAAGCGCACCGAGGGATGCGAAGACGGACATGGTTGAGCCCTCCACGGGGTCTCGTCGTGCCGGGATGAGGATTCGGCGTGACGAGCCGCGCGGGCCCTGCGGTCCAGGGGTCAGCGAGCCCGAAGGGGGCTGTTGCGGGTCCCGGGTCCGGGGAGCACCTACGCGGCCGTCAGGAGGGGACGGCCGGGTGCTCGCGGACGGGGGCGGCCGGAGGCGTCGGGATCTCGCTGGGGAAGGAAGGCGGTACGGCGTTCGCGGTCCCGGATCGCCGTACGGATCCGGGTCCGTGGCACGGGCGGTGCCGACCGGGCGGCGAAGAGCGTGCAGGCCAGGAGCGCGGCGCTGACGGCCGCGGTGGCCGCGAGGGTGACGGCGCCGCCGAGACCGCTCTCGGCGAGCAGGATTTCGGTCAGCAGGAAGAGGAGCACGTTGAGGTGCATGCGCACCGATCCGAGTGGACGGATCACACGGCCCCCCTTCATCCCTCTCGCGTCCGCACCGGCTCTTGTCGGTATGCGGCGCCCGTGTCCTTCACCGCGATGCTAACCGGCCGCCGGGCCGGAGCGGTAGGAGATCCGTGCCACGCCGGCCACGGACCCCGGGCACCGGCGCGGGCACCCTCGTCAGGTCGCACGCCCGCCCGGCAGCCGGACCCTGTCGTCCGAAGCGCCCGCCCGGCAGCGGGACCCTGTCGTCCGCCGGCCCCGTACCGTCAACCCGACGCCGCCACCACCCGGTCGTCGTCACCGCTGTCCAGGTCCTCGCGGTCGCTGGCCAGGACCTCGGAGTCGGGCCGCTCGTCCGTCCCCCGCGGGCCGAGGAACGTCACCAGCAGCGCCACCCCCAGGTTCACCGCGAGGGCGACGATCCCGGCGTTCACGCCCCACACGGGGTCGTGCCCGGTGAAGACCAGCCCGCACACCACGGCGACGCCGACGGCGAGCCCGCTCACCGCCCCGGCGAGGGTCAGCCGCCGCCACACCAGCCCGAGCAGCAGCATGGGGACGAGCTGCGCCATGCCCTCGTACGAGATCAGCGACAGCCGCACCAGGGTGTTGGGCGCGACATACGTCATCACCAGGGCCAGCGCGCCCGCGATCACCACGACCGTCTGCGAGGCGGCCTTCTCCCGCCGCCCGCGGACCGACGGCATCAGCGACAGCACGCTCCGGCCCCACATCGTGCCGATGACCAGCATGAACACCGCCATCGGCACGATCGACGACAGCGCCGCCGCCACCCCGACGAGGCCGACCGCCCAGGCCGGGAGGGCGTCGACGATCAGCTTGAACAGGGCCAGGTTGGAGTCGGCCCCGGCCAGGCCCGGCACCACGAAGGCCGCCGCCAGCCCGAGCAGCATCGGCACGAAGAGCAGCACGTTGTAGGAGGGGAGCCAGATGGCGTTGCGCCGCAGCGCGTCGGCGTTCCGGGCGCCCAGGTAGCCGGCCACGGTCGTCGGGAAGATCACCACGGTGAGGGCGTTGAGCAGCGAGGTGGTGATGAACCACCCCTCCCCCAGCCCGCCGGAGTCGTGCCCGGGCAGCGTCAGCCAGGCGCGCTTCTCCTCGACCGCCCGGTGCAGCAGCTCCCCGTAGCCGTCGAAGTAGTGCAGCGGCACGTAGACGGCGAGGAACCCGAGGGTCGCGATGACCAGCACGTCCTTCAGCACCGACACCCACGCGCTGCCGCGCAGCCCGCTCACCACGACGAAGCCGGTGGCCACCGCGAAGGCCAGGAAGTACGCCCAGTTCAGCGAGATGGCCCCGTAGGAGATCGTCGAGACGACGACGCCCATGCCGGTGATCTGCAGCTGGATGTACGGCAGCAGGAAGACGGTGGCGAGCACGGCGACGGCGGCGCCGAGCCACCGGCTGCCGAACCGGTGCGCCACGATGTCCGTGATGCCCACCAGCCCGTGTTTCCGGGCGTACGTCCAGAGCATCGGGCCGACGACGTAGCCGAGGGCGTAGCCGCAGGACATGTACGCGATGACGTACAGGACGGGCGCGCCGAAGTTGTACCCCCAGCCCGCGGCGCCGAGGTAGCTGAAGCTGGTGTAGCCCTCGCCGGCCATCAGCACCCAGATGAAGACCGGCCCCAGGCTGCGCCCGCCCACAGACCACTCGGCGAGCCCGCCGCCGCGGCCCCGGCCGCGGACGGCGAGCAGGCCGAGGGCGACGGTGAGGACCATGAAGGCGGCGAAGACGGAGGTGGCGACGGCGGCGTTCACCGGCGGTCCCCCCGCCAGGCGAGCCATACGGCGACGGGGGTCGCGACGGTCGCGGCGAACAGCCACACCATCAGGAACGGCACCCCGGCCACCAGGGGCTCCACCCGGTTCGCCCAGGGCAGGACCCCGAGGTAGAGCACAAACGGCACCAGCAGCCACAGCAGATGAGGACGTCGTCGGAACACGACGCCCGACCTTACTCGGCGCCCCGCACCCGGACGCTCGCCAGCCGCCCCCAGACGACGAGCCGGTAGCGCGAGGTGTACTCGGGGGTGCAGGTGGTGAGGGTGAGGTAGTACCCCGGCTCGCGGTATCCCCGGCCCGGGTGGACGGAGCTGCGGGGCACGGCGCCGAGGACGGCGGAGTCGCGGGCGGAGGTCTGGGGCAGCGTCTTCTCGATCACGTAGGCGTACCGGGCCTCGGCGGTCTCGACGGTGACCCGGTCGCCCGCCCGCAGCCGGTCGAGCCGGCGGAACGGCTCCCCGTGGGTGTTCCGGTGCCCGGCGAGCGCGAAGTTCCCGGCCTCCCCGGGGCGGGCGGTGCGCGGATAGTGCCCGACGTACCCCCGGTTCAGCACCCCGGCCTTGCCGGTGCCCTCCGCGACGGGCACGGTCACGCCGATCCGGGGGATCCGCAGCACGGCGTACGCCTGGTCCCAGCGGGGCGCCCGCGGCCGTCCCGCCGCCGGGCGGCCTGGTGTCCCCCGGCCCGCTTCCGCCCGGCCGGGCGTCCGGGTCTCCTCCCGGTCGGTCTCCTCCCGGTCGGTCTCCTCCGGGCCGGAGGCCGCCGCGGGCCCGGTGCCGGCGGTGTCCGCACCTGCCCCGTCGGCCGCCGGGCCACGGGCCCACTCCCGCTCCAGCGCCCGCACCTGCCGCTCGGCGCCCTCCCGGGCCTGCCGGTTGGTCCACCACAGCTGGTGGGCGACGAGCAGCAGCACCAGCACCCCCAGGGTCACCGCCGTCTCGGCCGCACCCCACAGCCCCCGCGCGAGCAGGAGCCGCGCGCTCCCCCGCCGCTGTCCCCGGACCACGACCGGCACCCGACCGCGCACCCCGACCACCTCCCGGCCACGTCCCCGGCCGCGTCCCTGGCCATCTCCCCGGCCGCCTCCGTGGCCGCCGCGGACCGCCGCCTCGGACCGCCGCCCACGCACGGCAAGGGCCGCACGATAGGGCCTTCCCCGCCAACCCACCAGGGGCGACGGGGAAGGGAACGGCCCCCGCCGGAGGGGTCGCTGTCGGCGGACGGCAGTACGGTGGGCCCATGCCCTCCGACACCCCCGCCCAGCACGCGTCCGAAGCCGAGCGCCTGGAGCGCATCGCGGTGCAGTACCCCGAGGACAACGAACAGGTGCTCCTGCGCGCCGCCGCCCACCGCGAGCTGGCCGGCGACCGCCCCGGAGCCTCTGCCCTCTACGACCGGCTCCTCTCCGACGAGCCCCGGAACCCGCCCCTGATCAAGGCCCTCAAGGCGGCGAACCTCTGGGAGTACGGGCACGAGGCCGAGGCCCGCGCCATCATCGACGGCATCCGCGCCGCCGCCCCGCGGGACTCCGCGCCCTGGGAGATCATCGCCGAGGCCCTGGAGACCCACGACGACCTCCAGGCCGCCCACGACTGCTTCACCACGGGCGCCACGCTCCTGATCGACGGCGGCGAAGTCCCGTACGAGGCACGCCTCCTGCTGGTCGGCCGCCACCGCGTCCGGCGCATGCTGGGCACGCCCCACGACGAGTGGGACACTCTCGCCGACACCCTGCACGCGGGGGACATCTCCCTCGACGAGCTCCACAACCCCAAGCGTCTCTGGGCCCTCGGCTCGGACGACCCGGCCGAACTCCGCGCCGAAATCGCCCGCCTCCGCGCCGAGCTGGGCGAGCGCCGCGCGGCCCTCTCCCGCCCGTTCCCGGTGGCCGTGCTGCACTGGCCGGCCTCCGAACTGGCCGAACTCCTCGCGGCCTACCCCTCCATCGCCGCCGAGTACCCCTCCCACGCCGAGCACGTGGCCGGCGTGGAGTCCGCCCTCCGCGAGCTGGCCTCCACCGGCGCGGAGAACTTCGGCATCGTCACCGGCACCGTCCCCTCCTTCGAGGCCTTCGCCGCCGCCGAACAGACCTCCCCCGACGACCCCTCGCTCCTCCCCGAATACACCACCTCCATGGCCGCCCGCGGCCGAGCCACCCCCTGGCCCCCGGCCCGCAACGCCCCCTGCTGGTGCGGGTCGGGACTGCCGTACGGGGGGTGCCATGGGGGGTCGTCGGGGGCGTGAGGGCGTCTTCCGGGCTGATGACGGTCCGGGCGCGACGGCCCCGTCCCGGGCGTGACGGCCCTGGCTGGGTGTGAGTGCCCGGGCTGATCAGATGCGCGCCGACCTCGGCAGGCAGGGTGCACACCGGACCAGGGTGCACCTCCGCACCAGCCCGCGCTGGCGGATCGTCCTGCGGAGGGAAGTCGACGCCTTGGACGACCTGCTCAACGGACGTCCGCTCTGATCGCCCGCGGGCTGAAGTGGCTCTTCGACTCTTCGAGCGCGAGCCGCACGAGCGTCACCGCGCCCTCGACCGCCGTGTGCTCCCAAACGCGGACAACGAACCAGCCCTGTTCCACCAGGAGCCTGTCCGTCTCCGCGTCCCTCCTCTTGTTGCCTTCGATCTTCGCGACCCAGAAATCCCTGTTGCTCGAAGGCATCGAGCCGTGTGAAGGACAGCCATGCCAGTAGCAACCGTCCATGAAGACAGCCACCCGGTACTTGGTGAACAGAACGTCCGCGGTTCGGCGAAGAGCCGGCACCGGTCTGACCGACACTCTGTAGCGCAGCCCCTGTCGGTGCAATGCCGACCGTAGCCTGCGCTCGGGTTTTGTGTCCCGCCCCCTGTTTGAGCGCATGGAGGCCCGTGAGCCCGCGGATGTGGCCCATGACCCCCTTACGTCCTCTGCCACGAGGAGACCGGTCTCATCGGCGAGGTGCCAGGCGGCTCGGAGATTGGCACTGCGGGTGGGGCGATCGACCTCACCCAGTCGAAGTCGCTGCTTTCGCCCAGTGGACGTCCACTGGAGCCGCGCGAGGACGCGGCCCGTCCTCCGTACAGGGGCCAGCACGACGGTGGCCGGTACCCTGTTGCCGTCATCGACGGCGACGAACCGCTTGGACGCACCGCCAGCGGCGCGATCCTGCTCGCGTACACGGGCGCTTCTTGTCATCCCGGCCCGGGGACGCCAGGCACGGGGTGGAGGATGCTCGACTGGGGCGGCGCGCCCGCCCTTTTCGGCGACAGCGGGGGATCTGACCTCCGTGCGTACGTGGACCACGCTTCGAGCGTAGTGGTTTGCGTCGAAAAGGATCCGTGTGGGTGACCGGATTGAGGGCCGGCGTAGAACACCGTCGGGCTGTAAGGTGCCAAGGTTGTCCTGTAGCCGGCTGGCCGGCTACAGTGCGTCAATGACCCAACCACATCCCGAAGTCGGCGTCTCCCGGAAGGCGGCCAGCGGCGACAGCGATCTCCCGCCGCTACGGACGATCGACCTATTCGCCGGGTGTGGGGGGCTGACGCAGGGCTTCGTGGAGGCCCTGCACGAGGGCCGAGCGGTGTACCGCCCGGTCGCGGCCGTAGAGCTCGACCCTGCCGCGGCGGCTACCTACGCCGTCAACTTCTCCGAACGTTTCGGAGCACACATCCACCAAGGGGACATCGCACAGTGGGTGAACCGGCCTGGAGCTCTCCCTGAAGCCGACATCGTGTTGGGTGGCCCGCCGTGTCAGGGATTCTCGCGACTCGGTAATCAAGACCCGGACGATGAGCGTAATCAGCTCTGGCGTCACTACCTGAAAGTCGTTTCGACGGTACGGCCGATGGTATTTGTGATGGAGAACGTCGACGCGTTCAGGAAGTCTCCAGAATTTCGAAATCTATTCGATGAAACGCTTGCTGGGGGGACTCTCTCCGGCTATCGCATTTTTGACGACCTTCTCAACTCCGCGGATCACGGCGTCCCTCAGCGACGCTTCCGGACCATCGCAATTGGAATTCGTAAGGATTTGTTGTTGCCTTCGGAGTCCGGGACTTCCAGTCGTGTCGACGAGGTCCCGGATATGGAACTGCAGTCACGGTTGATTCCGGGGCCTGTCGACGGGCCTCAACAGACGGTATGGCAAGCGATCTCGGACCTTGTCCTGCGCAAAATGTCCCCGGATCTCCCCGCTCGGCGGAAAATCGTAAACGGGCAAGATTTCGCTGGCCCCTTCTCTATGGATGAACTACACCTGAGTCGAAATGGAATAAAGCCAATTTCGATGGCGCGCTATCGATCCATCCCGGAGGGGGGGAACAGGTTCGACATCCCCTTCGAACTTCTCTCTCGCTGCTGGAAGAACCACAAGACCGGCTCGGCGGACGTGATGGGTCGACTGCACCGAGATAAGCCATCGGTCACCATCCGTACGGAATTCTTCAAACCGGAGAAGGGGCGCTACCTCCACCCCTGGTTGCACCGTCCCATCACACACCTGGAAGCGGCTCGCTTGCAGGGCTTCCCCGAGACCTTTCAGTGGTGCGGGAGCAGGACACAGATCGCGCGTCAGATCGGCAACGCCGTGCCCGTCGGGTTGGGACGGGCCATCGCCGAGCATCTGGCACCGCTGCTTCTGGCCCAAAGAGAGCTCCACGACTCTCAAGCGCCGAGGGTGCCCTGCGTGCGGAAGCCCCGGCGCAGGCTCACGACCGCCGCGTGATCGGCGAACGTGTTCGTGCAGCCGTGATCGGGTACGGCTCATTCTGCGCTGGGCCCCTGCCGGCGTAGCGACCACATATAAGGTTGTTTCACTGGACAACGACGTCGAGGTGCCCCGCTGTCAGCCCGCGCCCTGGGGAGGGCGCGAGGTAGGAGTACCTCGGAGTAGCTGATGTCCGCGGCCGTACAAGACGGCGGCACCGACGCCAACCGTACGGCGACCGGACCGCCAGCCCCACGATCGCGGAACGACGCGGATCCAAGGGGTGGGGATTGAACGAGTTCGAAAGTCAGTATGAGGCGTTCAAGCGCCTCATCAAGACGCACACGCCTGAACAGGCGTTGGCGACGATCAAGCTCTTCGGCATGTCCGACGAGCTTGCCAAGCGCATCGCGGAGCGCCATCAGAAGGAGACCATCGCCGTCCGCGAGAAGCGGGAGCCCGGTTCCGTCGTTCGGAACAACCGCGAGACCTGGTACGTGGGTCCCCAGGACGACGACAGGTGCTGGCCCGCTCTCAGGAACCTGTTGGCGAAACAGTCGTGGAACGAGGACAGCCTGCGCGGCCTCGACTCCGCGTCGACCAAGGTCGTTTCGATGCTCGACCACCCTCTGGAGAGCGCCTTCTCGACCAGGGGACTGGTCGTCGGGTACGTGCAGTCGGGCAAGACCAGCAACTTCACCGCGCTCATCGCGAAGGCGGCCGACGCCGGATACAAGTTCTTCATCGTCCTTGCCGGCATCCACAACGGGCTGCGACTGCAGACCCAGCTCCGTCTCGAACGGCAGCTCGTGGAGCCGGTTATAGACCAATGGCACCCGCTCACCGGTCGTGTCGGGGACTTCGAGCCTCCCGCGGGCAACCCGGCGGCCTTCTTCGGTGATAAGAGTCAGCAGCATGTCCTCTGCGTGATCAAGAAGAACGTGCCCAGGCTGCGGAAGCTCAAGGCATGGCTGGAGAAGGCGCCCGACTACCTGCGCAACTGCCCGACACTGATCATCGACGACGAGGCCGACCAGGCGAGCGTCGCCTCACGCAGCACCAATCCCCTGATCCGGGAGATCATCGATCTGTTCCCCCGCGGGGGATACGTCGGTTACACCGCCACGCCCTTCGCCAACCTGTTGATCGACCCCGCCGCCAAGGACCTCTATCCCGAGGACTTCGTCGTCAACCTGCCGAAGCCGCTCGGACACTTCGGTACCGAGGTCCTGTTCGGTCGGGACGCGTTGGACGGCGAGGACCCGCAGGAAGTACCGGACGGATACGACATGATCCGCACGGTCCCCGACGAGGAGGTGCCCCTCGTTCGACCGGGGCGAGACGAGATCGAGGGGTTCGTGCCCGAGATCAGCGGTGCCTTGAGGACGGCCGTTCTGTACTTCTGGCTCGTCACGGCCGCCCGACGGGTACGCGGAACGGGCGTGCCCCACTCCACGATGCTGATCCACAGCAGTGTCAGCACCCTGGTCCACGAGAGCTTCGAAGGGCCTTTGGAGGCGTTCCGCAAACGGACGGCCGGATATCTCGAAACCGCCGACGGAGAGCTTCTCGACGAGCTGAGGCGGCTCTGGGAGGCCGAGGTCGCCCGCGTCCCCGGTAACGAGCCGGACCTCGGGGAGACGCCCGTTCACTTCGACGCCCTCCTTCCGTTGCTGGCCGGTGTGGTGGACGACTGCCGCATCATCCTGGACAACTCGAAGAGCGTGAAGCGACTGGACTACGAGGCCGGTCCGGTCGTCGCCATCGCCGTGGGCGGCAACACCCTGTCGCGTGGCCTGACCCTCGAGGGGCTCGCCGTCAGCTACTTCGTGCGTAACGCCACGACGTATGACTCGCTGCTGCAGATGGGACGCTGGTTCGGTTTCCGCGAAGGGTACGCGGACCTGCCGCGTATCTGGATGACGGACGGGATGCGCGACTGGTTCAGGCACATCGCCACCGTCGAGTCGGAGATGCGTCGGGACATCGATGTGTACATGGTCGAAGACAAGACGCCCAGGACCTTCGCCGTCCGCATGCGGACCCACCCGTCGCTCCGCATCACGGCGGCGGGCAAGATGCGGGACGCGGTCAAGGCGAGCGCGGCGTACGGAGGGCAGCGTGTGCAGACCCGCTACTTCCGTACGCGGGACGCCGAGTGGTTGCAGGCCAACCGGCAGGCCGCCCACGACCTCGTCGACCGCTCCCTGCGACTGGCGGGAGCCCGACACGAGGACAGAGGGACGCAGGGCCGCCACATCCTCCGAGGTGTGCCCTACGACATCGTCCTGGACTTCCTCGACGAATACCGCTTCCACGGCAAGTCGCTGGAGTGCGACGCGGACCTGTTGCGCAGCTACGTCGAGCGTCGGGTGCGGTCCGGGGGTGGCGGTGCGCTCAAGCGTTGGAACGTGGCGATCATCGGCAATCCACTCGGCGACGATCCGGACAAGCGGTACGAGTTCGCCCCCGGGCTCGCCGTCGACCGCGTCATCCGAGCGAAGCTCAGCGAAAGCGGAGGCGACGCCGCCGACATCAAGACCCTGATGAGCCGTCGCGACGCCGGCGTCGACCTCGACCTCGGTGCGCTGACGGAGATCAACGAGGAGGCGCTGAAGAACGCCAGGCGCGGGCAGGCTCCGGATACTGCGTTGTTGACCCTCTATCCGATCGACGCCCTGTCGCCGTCACCGACGAAGCGCGAGAGGCGTGCCCCGCTCGATGCCGTCGACCATGTCATCGGCGTCGGTCTGGTCTTCCCGATGGCTCGGGGAGAGGACAGCGAGGTGGAGTATTACAGTGCCGACCTGTCCCGCGTACAGGACGACGAGGAGGAGGACCTGTCTCTGCTCTTCGAGGAGGAAGACAGTTGAGCGGGGGCGCCGATCTGCGGCGTGTGCTCGACCGGCACTGGGCCGAGTTGGACCTCACCCCTCTCGGCCCCGGAGCTGCTCTCAGGACCTCCCCGCTCCCCGTCGTCACCGAGCACGGGCCGGTCTCCGCGGCGACCGACGGTTACTCGTTGCGCCACCTGTTGATCCCCCTCAGGGGACGCCGGCGCATCCCCACCGGGCGGATCGGCGGAACACTCCGCGTCAGGGAGCGGGCCCTGGAGGACGACGAGACCTACGGCCGCTTCGCGGACGTCGTCTGTACCCGTAGGGATCTCGACGACGTCTTCACGGGGCTGTGCGCCGACGTCCTCGTGGCACTGGAGGCGGACGGACGTCAGCCCTACCGCACGACGTTGGCGGTGGTGAACCGCTGGCGTCAACTCTTCAGCGGCATACCCCGCACGCTCACCGAGGCACAGGAGATCGGCCTCATCGGCGAGTTGTCGGTCCTGCTCCGCCTGCTCGACAAGGATCCGGGCGCCGTGAGGTGGTGGGCCGGCCCCGAGGGCGGACGGCACGACTTCTCCGACGGCCTCCACGCCGTGGAGGTGAAGAGCACCCACACGACGTCGGAGCGCAGGACTTTCGACGTCCACGGGCTCGACCAGATGGAGGCGCCGCAGGACGGTCGCCTCGTGTTGGCCTGGCATCGGTTCGAACGGAACCCACGGGGGCGGACCGTCGGCGAGCTCGCCGCGGAGGCGGCGCGGTTGTGCGTCGACGAGTCGGAGCTGTGGCTTCGGCTGGCACGTGTCGGCTACCGGCACGAACGGACGGACGACGAAGGTGCACTGCGCGTGTCACCCGTCGAGGAACGTTGGTACGAGGTCGACGGGACCTTTCCCCGTCTCACAGAGGCTTCCCTGAGCGAGCCGGTACCCGACGGACTCCTGGACGTTCGCTACACCGTCGATCTGGCGGGAGCCCACTCGCCGATGCTGGACGATCCGGCCGTGGAGGCTTTCCTGGACGAGATGGGGTGGATGCCATGATCGCGGAACCGCCGCGTTGGTCGTCCGAGCCCTACGCCCCCGGCGGCGGAGGCACGGCCGAGGGCGCTCTGAAGAACCTCGACGGCACCGAGCTCGACCCCCTGACGCTCCTCGTGAGGGAGTCGGCCCAGAACAGCTGGGACGCGCGGACCGGGGACGGCCCGGTGGACTACCGAGTGGAACTGCGCACCCTCGGCCCCAGTGAGGCACCGGTGTGGCGCGATCTCCTCGCCGCGGACGCACCCCAGCTTCGGCACCTCAAGCTCCGCGCCTCCCTGGCACGTCCCGCTCTGCGCATCCTGACCGTCACCGACACGGGGACGAGGGGCCTGGGCGGACCCACCCGCGCGGACATCGCGGTTCCCGGGCAGTCGGACTTCGCGTCGTTCGTCCGCAAGACCGGCAGCTCGAGCAAGGTCACCGGTCGTGGCGGCACCTACGGTTTCGGAAAGGCGGTGTTCCACCTCCTCTCCGCATCGCACACGGTGGTCGTGCACACGCGCTGTCGAGTGGACGACCGGTTGGAGACCCGACTCATCGGGTGGGCGGTGCACGAGAGCTACACCGTGGAAGGCGACGGCGGCGCGAAGACGTTCACCGGCCGCCACTTCTGGGGGAGGGTCCGGCACGGTTACGTCGAGCCGCTGGTCGGGGAGGAGGCAGACGAGGTCGCCGGAAGGCTCGGCCTGGAATCCCTCCCCGACGGCGAGACCGGAACCTCCGTCGCGATCCTCGACCCCGTCTTCGGCGAACGCGACGACGCCGAGGCCGTGCGGTGGATCGTCGACGCGATGGTCTGGAACCTTTGGCCGAAGATGCTCCCGGAGGGGGGCGACGCACCCATGCGATTCTCCGCCAGCCACGAGGGCCGGGTCGTTGCCGTTCCCAGGCCGTCGGAGGTACCCCACCTGCGCCCGTTCGTCTGGACCTACGACGACATGAACCGTCTAGTCGAGCACAAGTCCCTGGGACGTGTCCTCGGCCGACTCGGTATGCGGAAGTTCATCTCACCTCAGGGAAGACCCCCTCGGGTGGCGCAGGAGGCGGGTATCGGGGACCGGCTTCACCACACGTGCCTCATGCGGCCGGTCGACCTGGTGGTGAAGTACCTCGAGGGACCCCCCTTCTTCGAGGAGAGCGGGGGCTACGCCGCGGTCTTTCGCGCCGATGCCGACATGGACCGGGTCTTCGCGGCGGCGGAGCCCGCGTCGCACGACGCCTGGCTCGTGGACAAGCTCAGCGGGGACGAGCATCGCCTGGCCAAGCACGCCCTCCGCAAGATCAACGACGCCATGAAGGAGGCTTCCGGGCCCGCCCCGGTGGCGAACGAGGCGGGCGAAGGCGTCTCCCTCGCGGGGATGAGTCGACTCATGGCGGGGCTCATGGCGGGTACGGCGGGGGAGGGCGCGGAAGCCGTCTTCGCCACGGGTACGACGTCCCCCGGAGGGGCCGCGGGTACCGGACGGGGTTCCGCGGGGACGGCCGGAGTCGGTGGAATCCCCGGTCCCAGAGGAGGATCGAGCCCCTCCGGTCGGCGGCGCGTCCTGTACGACGGCGCCCCCGAACACGACGTCGTCGACGGTGAAGCCGTCCTCGTCCAGCGGTTCACCCTGCCCGACGCGGGTTCCTGCGTCGTACACGGTCGTCCCGTCGTCGCGTTGGGCGACGACCGCGGTGTCGAGACGGAGCCACCCATCGGGGCGTCGATCCCCACGGTGTTGGGATGGCGAGCGGGGAGCGGCCCCATGACGAACGGGCCTTCGCTGCGTGCGATCGGCGGTGACGGCACGGTCTGGTCCCTGATCGTCAAGCCGGCCCCCGACACCATGACCGAGTTGACGGTCGTGGCGGAGGCGGGGGGTGGCGACCGGTGAACCGTCGCGCCTACCCCTATCGCAGGGCGGCCGTCGGATCGGTGTCGATGGCCGAGTGGTCCCTCAAGTCCGAGGACGGGGAAGCCGTTCCGTTGCCCGCCTTCATACCCGACTGGGACTTCCAGAGAGACCTGTCTCTCGAGACGGTGGTCGGGGTCGACCTCGACACGGTCAGGGCTTCGGCTGGCCTTCCGTACGAGGCCGAGCTCGCCCTCTCCGTGATCTGGAGCTCCACCGGCAGCGGCCTTCGACGACTGGCCGACCGGATCACGCTGCACGGCGGGGGCACTCGCTCGGCACAGCTTTCGTTCACCGTGATCGGACGCGACAGCGGCGGCCAGTTGTCCGTCGACACCCAGCTGGTCCTCGCGAAGGCTCTGGACAACCCGGATCCGACCGGCCCCCGGCGCGCGGGATCCGTGCTCTGGCATCACCGGGCCGGGGTGCGGCTGCAGGGCGACGCGTCGCAGTTCCCCATGGCGGTGGTCGACTTCAAGAGCGCCGGCTACCCGGAGAAGGCCCCCTGGTACCTCGACATCGGTCCGAACCTGGAGGCGGCGACGATGGGCGCCGTCGTGCTTCTCGTGAACAGCGGCACGCCGATCGTGCTCAACGCGCTTCGCCGTGCGGAGAAGGCATCGTACGCGGAACGGCTCATCCAGTCCGCCGTCCGACAGGACGTCGTCCGCCTGATGATCGAGCGGGCCGTGGCGGACGAGGAACTGGCGGACACGTCCCGGTTCGAGCCGGACACGCTCGGTCACACGCTGCTCGGCCTTCTGCACACCTTCCTTCCGGGTACATCCCTCACCTCCCTACGCATGACGCGTCGCACGGACCCGGCGCTCTTCTCGGCGAAGATCCAGCACGCCGTCGGCCTCTTCTCCAAGGAGACGTGATGGTCTACCTGTATCCGCGTCTTCTCCCCGCGGCCGCGACCGCTCTCCGGGAGGAGTACCTGCACCGTTCGGTCGAGCACCTCCGTGATCGTGCGGCTCTCTCCCATCCGGCCATGTTCTACTCGGCCACCGGCGGTGCTCGTCTTCCCGAGCGGGGCCTCGGATCCCTGCGCGAGGCGGTGCTCGCATGCGCCACGGAGCGCGGCTATCCCACCAAGCCCGCCAGGAGGCAGGCGGCGGGTTTCGACATCGATGTGGCGACGGTCCTCCACAGGGACTCGGGCATCGTTCCGGCGGAGGCGGTCGCGGGTGACCTCTGGGCCTTCCTCTCCCTAGTCGTCCTGCCGGACGTTTCCGCTTGGAGATTCGCAGATCTCCACCGGGACAGGGTGCTGGGGACCGACGTCACCCGCCACGTCTTCGGTCGGCTGTGGTGGCGGGCACACCTTCTGTACGACGAGGACGGAGGGAGGGAAGACCTCTACGCCTCGTTGTCCGTCCTCAACGAGTCGGACTTCGACCAGATCTACGCCCGACGCACCTCCATCGGCGGAAGTCCCCATCTGGTGCGGGCGATCGTCAGGGTCTGGCAGACGCTGGACATCCCGCCCGGCGCGGAGAGACCGGTGCTTCGGGATTTCCTCATGCGAGTGCTCAGGCTCAACGCCTTCATCTCCTTCGACTCGCTGCCGGCGGACGTACTCGACGAGGAGTTGGAAGGCGTGTTCCGAGAGTCGCTGTCCGTGGCGGTCGGAGCGTAAACGCCCAAGTGACCGCGGGCGGCTGCTCTGGATAGGGGAGTCGTCAGGGGTTCACCGTCCGTAAGAGGGAGTCGACCCGCGAACGGCTACTGCAGCAGAATCTCCTCGGGGCGTCGGTTCGTGATCGCGGTTTCCCGACCGGCGAGGACGTGCTCGATGCACGCCGCCAGGTCGCCGCCATGGTCGTCCCTGGCCATGCTCCGCAGTTCCTCGACCAGGCTCATGCCGTTGAGGAGGATGATCGGATACTGATCCTCCACTATCTCGGTCTGCGCCGACTCGGAGTAGGAGCCGGTGGTGACGTAGACCCCGATCCATCCGCGCCGCAGCCGGGCGACCACGCGGGCGATCTGCTCCGCGGTGATGAGGGTGTCGGGTTTGACACACTTCGCCTGCCCGAGGACCACGAGACTCGTGCCCGCCAGGCCGCTTCCACCGCCGAGGTCGAGACGTCCGACGAAGTCGGCTCCGCCGTCACCCGACCGACGTGTGAGCCAACCCTCGACGTACCCGTGGCCCGCCCCACGCAGCACGCGGGCTGCCACAGCGGCGGCCAACGCCTCGAAATCGTGTTTGCGGCCGTCGAAGTACTTGTAGACCATCTCCAGGTCCGTGGCTTCACCACTGCCGGGCTTCGGGCGCTGATCGCGCACTTTGGCCACCTGCGCCCGGGCGACCCGGCGACGAAGTCCGGGAAGAGCCGACGAACCGTGCTTGACCCACTCCCGCCACGCCCGGGGTGCGAGGCCGAGGGCTTGAGCATGGGACACGTCCGTGTCCCTGCGGGCCTCGATCCATGCCCAATCGACCATGTCGTCCTCAGAGGTCAGATCGATGAGAGCGATGTCGTAGACATAGTTCACGAACGGCGTGTGCTCACGACCTCCCCATTGCACCAACCGCTCGGTCCGCTCGATGATGCCGAGCCCGCAGAACGCCACATGACCCTTGGGCTTGCCGTTCCGGGGAACGGCGCGGAACAGCAGCAGAGGCGTGGCGGCGGCCCGTTCATCGGGGGTACGGCCCTGATGATCCGTGAAGGCGTCGAGTAGGGCGGCGTTGCCGGTGGTCGTGCCGGGCGGAACGCTCAAACCGGCTTTGTGGTCGCCGAAGTAGCGGACGTGACCGTTGTCCATGTCGAAGACGTCGTGCCAAGGGGTCTGCTCGGTGCCGGCTTTCCAAGGACTGGAGCGGATGAGGATCGCCGGGCGCCGTATGCCGTCGGATGTCGGCAGCTTGGCCATACCGTTGATGCCGGCCTCCAACAGGGCGCGCTTGTGACCCGATGAGTGAGTCACGTGGTGAAAGTTGGGCAAGCCGTCGAGTAGCTCCGGTTTCGGATCCTTGCCGCTCGCATAGCGATACACCTGCCCCACCCGCAGCTTCCCGCCCACAGTCAGCACTCTCCCTGAGTCGATTCCCGACGCTGGACGACGACAGTAGCGGTGGGCACTGACACATCGGGCTGCGCCGATCTCGAGATCCGGCAAGACAGGACGGTCCTGTCGGCAGACGGAAGGGTACGGACGATCACGACTCGGGGCGCTACGGATCGTTCGGCTGCCTTCAGAAGCGAGATTTGGGAAGTGACGGCCACGACCAGTCGACCGGTGGAGAACCTGAACCGCACAGTGCCTCTCGGGGTGCCGACCCTGCGTGGGCATCGCCGCTGCCCTATTGCCTTTTGGAAACGGGGATGTGCAGTTCCCGGAGGACGGGCTCGGCCCCGAGGTCGGAACTGCTGATCGATCAGCGTCAGGACCTGCGCCGGGTCGGGTCGAGCTCCTGGGCGAAAGAGCCGAGGCGACCTTGAGGGTCTCGCTTGCCCGCCGAAGAGGTACGGCGCCGACCTGAGCCTCTACCAAGCAGTCCGCGAGCTAAAGCTCCTCCTCGCAACCTGGACCGGCGCCTGCCCCACCTGTCACCGCGACGTACCCACGGCGATACCAACCTGACCAAGCCCTACTAGAGATCGGCCTCGAAGTGCATCTGCGCGCGGTCGAGGGTCTGCTCGGGGTCACACCCATGCGCCCTGAGCCAATGGAGGAGATCCGCGATCAGATCCACCGCCGCCTCCTCGGCCGCCACGAGGCGAAGAGGCGTGGCGCCGGATGCCAGGGGAGGAAGGTCCCGTCCGTAGAGCGTGAGGAGCGCTTCCGCCTTGATCACGCTCCGCCGGCCGACCTGCTCCCCCTCCGGACCCGAACCGGCGGCGATCTCGCACCAGGTCGTCTTCCCGGACGCCGTGGGCGCGACCCCCCATCGGACCGCCACCGCATCGACCATGCGCATCCCTCGACCCGATTCCGCATCGGGTCCGGCGGCCAGCAGCACGGGAAGCCCCCGACCGTCGGGGTCGGCGACCTCGACGCGAAGGGTCGAGCCCTCCACGGAGAGTGCGAGCGTGGCCGGGGTACCGATACCGACGTGCGTGACCACGTTGGCGACGAGTTCGCTCACACAGAGCTGAGCGGAGTCGGTCAGCTCGGACAGCCCCCAACTGTCGAGGCGAGTGCGAACGAGTCTCCTGAGAGACGCGATCCCCTCGGCTTCCGCCAGGAACGGAAGCTCCCACATCTTCTCTGCCACCTGACACCGGTTCGACCTCACCGAGCCCACCCTCCACGCGATCGTCACTCACAGCATTCGCCGTGGACCTCAGCGTGGCAGTGAGAGTTCCATTTTGGAACTCTCCCAATGGGTCGGACGGAGGTGAACAGCTCCGCTGCGCGCCCCCGGTGTGCGCCACCTTGTGTCCCCGCCTCGCGTCCGTGCAGTCTCAGGCGATCGACACGAAAGGCCTGGACCATGGCTGTTGGACCCACCACCCGAAGGCGCCAGTTGGGCGTGGAGCTACGACGCCTCCGTGAGCGCAAGGGGCTCACGCTCGAGGACGCCGGCACTCGCGTGGGGATCTCCAAAGCCACCTTGAGTCGGTACGAGACCAAGGAGGGCACAGTGAAGTGGCCTGCCGTGGACGCGCTGTGCCGCGAGTACGACGCCTCGGACGAAGAGCGTCGCGCCATGGTCGACTTGGCCAAGGGAGCAAAGATCCAGGGCTGGTGGCGGTCGCTGGCCGACCCCATTCCGGAATCCATGAACCTCATGCTCACACTCGAGGACGAGGCGGTGCGCGAGGACCACTACGCGAGCATGTACGTCCCGGGCCTGCTTCAGACACGTGCGTACGCCGAAGCCGTGCACCGCGCTTCGGAGATGCGCTGCACCGAAGACGAAGTCACGCACATGGTCGACATCCGCATGAAGCGTCAGGAGCTGCTGCGGCGAGTCGACCCACCGCACATCTGGGCCGTGCTCGACGAGGCGGTGATTCGACGCGTGGTCGGCAGCCCCGAGGTCATGCGGGACCAACTGCGACACCTGCTCGAATCCGCAAGTACTCCGCACGTCACCGTGCAGATCCTTCCGTTCGCAACGGGGGCGCACGCGGCAGCCGTCGGCAGCTTCGTCGTCCTCGGAGGCGCCTCGCCGGAACTCGACGTCGTCTACGTGGACATCCTGGGAGGTGGCCTGTTCATGGAGAAGCCACAGGAACTCGAACGCTATAGATTGGCGTTCGAGTACCTGCGAGCTCAGGCACTGGACATCTCTGCATCGGCCGCGGTCATCGACAGAGTCTGCAAGGAGATCTGATGGAAGCCCGTGACACCGCACGTGACAGGATCAACTGGGTGAAGTCTTCGTACAGCGGGGGAAGCGGAACGGAGTGCGTCGAGGTCGCCGCTCTCGGCCCGACGACCACGGGCGCACGGGACTCCAAGAACCCGGAAGGTCCGGTGCTCACCTTCTCGCGCGAGGCCTGGGCCTGCTTCGTGGCTGCCGTACAGCGGGGAGAACTGGGCTGACTACCGCTCCGGTTGGCAGGCGAGTCCCATGAGCGGGCCACGGAAGGGTACATCTACAGAACCGCCGCAATTCATGGGCGCCGCATCGAGGCCGCCGGCATGCCTGCTCATTACGTCACTCCCCAGCCTTGATGGCCTCGGCAACCAATGAACGGGCTCCGGCTCCGTAAACCGCCAGCTCTGCAAGTTCAGAGAACATGCGCGCGTACAAGTGGACCTCGCTGGGCTGCTTTACCGTGATCTGAGCAGTGGCCAGTTCAATGATCACTTGCTCGTCGTCGAAAATCCAGAACCCCTCCAGGGGCCACATGACGCGATCGGCCGACATGGGCACGATGCCGAGGCTTACCTGCGGCAGCGTGCTCACGGCGAGCAGGTGTCCGAGTTGGGCAGCCATCACTTCAGCGTTTCCGAAGCGTGACCGGAGTGCGGTCTCTTCAAGCAAGAAGGCGAAACGACGGTTACCTTCTCGCAGTACGCGTTGACGGTCCATGCGGACCGTCACAGCTTCCTCCACATCATCAGGGATTCCGCGGAACGTAACGATTCTCCCCATGATCGACCGCGCGTAGTCGGCAGTCTGCAACAGGCCTGGTATCACACCTGGTTCATAGACTCGGAATTGGTGCGTGCGCTCGTACAAGGGAACATGAACTCTTTGGCCATGGCGCAGCCCTGACCGTTGCAGCCTCCGCCACTCGACGTACATCTCATCAATGCCGTGAGCAGCAGCGGCGAGGTCCGGATAGAGCTCAGGGACTCCGCACAACTCTGTGTATCGGCGGAGGTCACTGTCCGATGGTGTTGTCAGTCCGTTCTCGATACGGGACGACTTCGACTCACTCCATCCGGCACGGGCCGCGAGCGCCCGTGCCGTCAGCCCTGTCTCAGTGCGGATCTCGCGCAGACGCCTCCCCAGGGCTCGTCGAGCTTCCTGGACACTGGATGAAGGCGAGGGGGCCAATGGAGGTCTTCGGTGAGTTCTGTCAGGACGGCTGGTAGTCCGCGTGCGGGACTGCCCGCTTCCACACTTCCTCGAAGGCGGTGGTGCAGAGCTGGAGAACGGCTGGGTCTGTGGTCATCTCCAACCCACCGTCCGGAGCCAGGTCCCCGTCACCGTCGAAGTGAAGAACCAAGGCGAGCCGGCCGTCGAAGACCCAGAAGTCGTTGCCGGGAAGAGCGATGTCTGTGGCCTGCCGACGAGGCAGCCAGGCAATCTGCTCGCCGGCCTTCACGTTGGCGTCCGAGACGTGGTGCTCGAACCTGATGTAGTCGGACTCCGGCACCGAGAACACCCTCGCCCGGCGGATCGCCACCCCTCGGCCCGTGGCGTCCTGCACCCATTTCAGCCAAGGGCGCTGCTCCGGGTCGTTGTCCTCGGGAGCATCGCGGACGCCGGCCTGCCAGGCGATGTAGCTCGGGTCCGACTTCATGTACCAGTCCCGCAGCTCAAGGTGCACGGCCGTCCGGCGGGCCGACCCCAGAAGCTCCTCAAACGACGGGACCGTGCTCACCCTTCACCTCCAGGAAGAACTGCACCATACGCCGCGGGATCTCTACCACGGTCTCATGGCCGGGGATGTCCATCTGACGGAGGCGCTCCGCGTCCAGCACCTTCCATCCCTGGACCAGGTAGTTGTCGGTCTCGTCATCAAGGTAGACGGTCGGGGAAGCACCGTCCTTGCTCTCAGGGTCCTTGCCGAGCATACGCAGAGCCATGCCAGACCTCCTCGCTCGAAACAGCGTCTGTCCATATGAGGTTGCACCGAAGTCGGCGCTGGGGACAGCGACTTGCGCGAACTTGCAGACGTTCGAAGGAGTTCGATCGGCAGCCCTTTCCGTCCCTCTGGATGCGCCGGAGGGGAGACGGCCATGGTGCAGATCAGGTAGAGCCTCAGAGGCCATGAGCAAACAGCGCAGTCAAGTGCCAGGCCACGGCGACAAGTCCAACCGCAACCCCGTGCAAGTTCGTTGAACGCAGATTCCACCACTGCGTAGCTTCACCAGGTGCGCGGGGCAGCATCGCGAACCCTCTGTCGTTCGGTTCCGCAGTCCTGGCCTACTTGAGAAAGGGCACCAACCGCACTGGCTAGGACTCCGACCAGTCACTGCCCGAGGAACTGCTGTCCGCGGTGAGACCGACGAATGACCAGCATTCGCCCAAAGTGTTTTGGAGGTATGCCATGAAGCAAGCGAAGCAGCAGGCTGCGAGGAGCGCTCCCACTCCCACCGTGACACCCGAATCTGTGCGAGCGCTTCAGCGGCGCGTCAAAGCGTTCGCCTCGACTGGCGCCACGAACAACTCGCCGGTCACATACCACCGGTAGCCAGATCAGGGTTTGGGGGGCTGCCTTGGCAGCTCCCCCAAACCGACACAACCATCAGCACCAAAGAGGAGATTTCAATGGCTGCTCGCGCCGGCTTGGAACTGACCTTCTTGGGCCACCAGACGTGGCACATCACCGACGGCCTGTCCACTGTACTGCTGGATCCCATCCTCACGCAGGCGTTCGGTGCGGGGAGCTTAGAGTTCGAGATCTGGCCGCCCCGTACGGTGGACGCCACCGGCATGCCGTTTCCAGATGCTGTGATCCTCAGCCACGAGCACTTGGATCACTTCCACCTGCCGTCATTGAATCTCCTCGGCCGGACCACTCCCATCTTCACGGGCATGACCACGCCGACTTCCGTTACCGAGGCAATCACGAAGCTCGGTTTCACCGTGAACAGGGTGGACCACACTCAGCCACTGAACATCGGTGACATCGAGATCGTTCTCTACCCCGCCGGCGCCCGCACCCTGTTCTGGGAGAAGCGCGTCGCCCAGCCCCTCATCCGACTCTCCGAAACGACAGGCAGTGACATCTTCATCGGCGTAGACGCCGACATCTCCGACATCTATATCGAGCAGCTTTCCGAGGGAGTGTTGCCCCCGCCGCGCCTGGCCGTGGTGTCCAACAACGCCCAGACGGTCCCCTTCGGCGCTCTCGGCGCGGACAACAACCTTCTGCCTGGACTGGACGGACCTCGCAATCGGAAGACGGGCATCGAGATTCTGAAGAATCTCTTGATCGACTACCTCGAACCGTTGGATGGTGTGCAGGATGTCGCGCTCTGCGGCAATGGGTTCACCGCACCACGAAGCCCTCATGGGCCCTTTCTGTATTCAGACCACGCCGCACTTGCTGATGCGGCCAATCAGTTGCAGCATCTCTTCCGTGTTCATGGACCGCGCCCCGGTGAACGTCTGACCGTTCCCACCAACGCTGAGCCGGTCATCTCCTCTTGCGTCCCGTGGGTGGCCGTCGACACAGGCGCCGAGGACCGAGCCATGGCGAGGCAGCGGAAGTTCCTCGCTGAACCCCAGAAGGTGTTGCCGTCCCCCATCACACCTCCCCTCGCCGAAGGCGAGTGGGCCATGGCCGAAGACGTGGTTGCTCAGGAGCTTCCCCGCCTGGCACGTGAGTTGATCGCCACTCGCACTGGTGCTCTCGCCACGAGCATTCACGACTATCTCAAGGGCCCGCTCGGGGCACATCGCCTTGCGCTCCGGCTCCTCGACCCTCCGCGCCGCCCCGGGACCGCTGACACATATGCGTGGAACATCGCCGGCCCCGACTGGGAGCTGGTGAAGACGACAAGCCGGGACGAAGCCATGGGCTCCTATCCGTTCGGCATCGAGGTCTACTTCCAAGACTTGGCTGCACTCTTCCTCGGCCGCGCCCAGGTGTGGGACGTCGTAGGAGGCTCGTATCAGGGATGGCACATCGGTGAGAGTCTCGATTCCCCGGTGTATGCCCTCTTCGCCATCTACGGCGAACACCAGCGGCCCGACCTCGCTGCCCGGTGCTACGAGCACAGTCTCGCAGCCCTGGGCGTGGATGTGCATGCGTGAAAGCTGCACCCGCGGGTCCCTTGGACGGGGCTGCTCACGATCGACCCAAGGGGTGGCTGGCCTGCCCACTCACCACCGACCGTCACCTGGCGGAGGAGCAGGCCCGTGTCATTCTCGCTGAGCACTACCCGGGGGCTCCTTCGCCGGCGGTCTGCATCACCGCCAGGTATCGCACTGCTGCCTTCGCTCTTGGCTGCCCGGCGGAACAACTGCTCAAGCGCCACGCCGACGAGTCGGCCTATCTCGGCGAAGTCCTTGCATACCAAGTGCTGGCCGGCGAACGCGTCCTTCCCTCGCTGAGAAGTGCTTGCGACACCTCCCGCACCCTGATCGTCGACTACCTCGGATCCGGTGTGTCCCTTGCTCGCCCCGGGGTCTTCGATGAACTGATCCGGACAGTTGTGGCAGTACACACTGCATCTGCACGCTGGCACCCCTCCGTCGGAGTGGTGATGAGTCCGTGGTCCCTGCTCGCCATGCTGAGCGCACCAACGCCACAGTGGCTCGATCACTCTGAGCCCTGGCGACTGATGCTCGACCTACTGACCGACGCCCACGGTCCGGATCACGTTCCCCTTGGGCACCTGGACCTCAAGCCGGACCATGTCCGCCGCCACGCCGACGGGCACCTCGCCCTCATCGATGCCGAGACACTGCGCCCGGATCTGAGCGGTCTACCAGATTTGATCACTTTGGCGTTCATCGCCCACGAGGAGCGATACCGTTCCCCTCGCTGGGTACGGGGCGCCTACCTCCACCACGTCAACGAACTCGGAGGCGAGTGGACAGATCGCACCTTGGTGAAAGCCTTGACGGCCTTCGCCACCGCTACCGGCCTCCGCTCCCTGCACGGTGTCGCAGCCTGATGGCCATCCCGCCCGATGTCGCACTCGGACCAAGGAGAGGTCCCCATGTTCCGCGGAATCCGCACTGTCATGGTCTTCGTCGACGACCCGGAAGGGGCTGCCCGCTGGTGGGCAGAGCTACTCAAGACTGAACCCCACTTCGACATCAACGGCACGAGTATCTACGCCTGGCTCGACATTGAGGGGATTGAGTTGGGCTTTCACCCTGCCTCCCCGAAGAGCAACCCTCATGGAAGGAGCACGGTTCCCTATTGGGTTGTCGACGATGTTCACCAGGTACGCGAGAGACTGCTCGACGCCGGCTGCACTCACCACCGGGGGCCCTTGCGCGTAGAAACGGGACGACAGATCTGTCAGCTGGTCGATCCGTTCGGCACCGTCTTCGGCCTCGACGGCCCCTAGCGATCGAGGTCCCGTGATGCGTCATTGGCCGCTGACAGCGCTCGTACTCACCACCCCGGATCTCACCCTCCGTCTGCCCACAGATTCGGAGCTCGATGAGCTAGCGCAAGTTGCCGCAGACGGTATTCATCCCGACGATGAGGTGTGCTTTCCTCAACCATGGGCTACGGGGCCACCGTCCCTGCGTGCACGTCGCGTCTTGCAGAATCATTGGTGGGCGCGTGGAGACTGGGAGCGTGACAACTGGCGGTTGCTGCTGGCAGTCTTCCGTGGCGACGAGGTGATCGGACAACAGAATCTCTCTGCGCGCAATTTCACTCTCACTCAAGAAGCGCGCACCGGATTCTGGCTCGGGCAAGAGTTTCAGCGGCAAGGATACGGAACACAGATGCGTGCAGCAGCACTGACTCTCGCCTTCGAGGGCCTGAATGCGCTTCGTGTAACTTCGACAGCCTTCGCGAGCAACACCGCCTCACGAGCAGTCTCCCGCAAGTTCGGCTACCGCGCCAATGGCGTTCATCGCGTCGCAGTAGGAGCTGATGTCATCGATGCCCATGAAGAGGTTATTGAACGAGCGGACTGGCGACTCTTGTCCGCGGGTTTTCCCGTGACAATCCATGGGATGCCTGCATGCCTGTCATGCTTCCAGTAGTGGTGGCGCAGCCCCAGGGATAGGCAAGGCAATAACTCGCCTCACCTGAGCATCGAGCCAGTCTCCACATACTTGACGTCATGAAAGGACCAGATGAACAGCCTCATCCCATTCTCAGAAGTCAGCTACCTCTTTGACGACTTTGAGCATACGGCCTGGCGACTTGAATCCCGGGCGGGTTATGCCGACGACCGGCAGTCGGATGCGTACCAGAACTTCCTGCGCGGAGAGCCTGCCGAGGAAGACCTTACCCACCCCTACTACGCAGCTCGCCGCCGGCAAGCAGCGGAGGGCAAGCGCTTCGAGCGGGTCCGCATTGTCGACACCCCAGCCACAGAGGGGCAGCTCTACCTCCTGCACCGCGCACAGTTCAATGTCAGCGCTGGTGAGGACATCCGGAACCTGCATCGGTCGGACGCGGTACGCCTCGACCTGCCAGATGCCGACTTCTGGCTCTTCGACTCCCGAACGCTGGTGACGTTCCACTTCGATGCCGAGGACCACATCCTCGGCGTCCAGGTGAGCCAGGATCCTGATGAGGTCGTCCGCGCATGCCAGATCCGTGACGCCGCATGGCATTACGCGATCCGGCACACACAGTTCACAGCACAGATCCTTCCAGTGCGTGAGCACTGAGCTTCAGCATGCCCGGGGCTCCCTCGGTCCGCGGTTGCACGAGCGCTGAGCACCGAAGCGCGAGAGACCACTCAACTTCTCTCGGCTTTCCGGGCCCCAAAGTCCTTCGCCGACAGGTCACGACGATCACCATGGGAGAGAGTGATGGCGAATCTTACCCCGTTCACCGAGGTCAAGTCGTACTTCAAGGAGTTCGAGCACACCGCGTGGCGCCTGGAGACCCAACGAGGCTATGCATCAGACCGAGCCGGCGAGAAATGGCAGCGGTTTCTGCGCGGGGAGCACATTGCTTACGACCCGACTCAGTCGTGGCAGGCCAATGTTCGGTTGCAGACGGAGGCAGGAAAGCGCTTCGAGCGGGTACGGCTGGTCGATAGTCCGCCCACCGAGGGGCAGCGCTTCCTCCTTCGTTCCGGGCTCGCCAATGTCGAAGCCGGCGAGGATATTCGGAACCTCTATCGGTCCGACGCACGCCGCATCGGTCTGCCGGACTACGACTTCTGGCTGTTCGACTCTCGCACCGTCGTGAAGTTCTCCTTCGACGACGAGGGAAACAACCTGGGCGTCGAGGTCATCGAGGATGCCGCGACAGTCCTTGCCGCATGTCAGATCCGGGACGTTGCCTGGCACTACGCAGTGCCCACCATCGAATTTCAGACCCAGCTACGGTCCACCGTGTGACCGTATAGCCTGCCAACAGCTCCGCTTTCCTCGCTCCTGCCGCTCCCCAGCTCTGACGAGAGGACCGCCCCATGGGTGAGAACAAGCAGCGCATGCTCGCCGGTGACTGGTATCTGCCCGACGATCCCGAGCTGGCGGACGATACCCGGCGGCGGGTCGAGTTGTGTGCGGAGTACAACGCGGCTGCTGGGGCGGCGCCGGAGGAGCGTCACCGGATTCTGGAGCGGCTGCTCGGGTCCGTTGGTAAGGGGGTGCGGATCCGGCCGCCCTTCCAGTGCGACTTCGGGTACCGGATCTCCATCGGGGCAGGGACGTTCATCAACTTCGGGGCGGTGTTTCTGGACTGCGGGCCGATCAGCATCGGGGCGGATGTGCAGATCGGGCCGAACGTGCAGCTCCTCACCCCGGTCCACGAGCTGGACGCGGAGCGTCGGCGGGCCGGCTGGGAGCGGGCGTTGCCGGTGACGGTCGGGGACAACGTGTGGCTCGGCGGCGGGGTGATCGTGTGCCCGGGGGTGACGATCGGGGAGAACACCGTGGTCGGCGCCGGAGCCGTGGTCACCAAGGACCTGCCGGCGGGTGTGCTGGCCGTCGGCAACCCGGCCCGGGTCATCCGTGAGCTGGAGCCGCGGTCCGGAGAGCCCGACGATCGGCCCGCTGACGGTCGGCCCGCCGTCGGCTGAGCCGGGTCCGGCATTGCCGTTGGTCGAGTCGGGCAGGCCGTTGCCGTTCTTGAGCCGGGCATGCCGTTAATGCATGGCATCGCCGCAGGCTGTGGGCCCATTCTGGGGCGTATGCAAGAACCCAAACACCAGATCCGCGCCCTCCACACGGACTCCACCGTCACCGTCTACCAGGCGTACGCACCGGGCCTCGGCCTGCCTGCCGCCCGCGAGGGGCGGTTTCCGGCGGCCTGGAAGCGGGACCGGATGACGTGGATCAAGCCGTCGTTCCTGTGGATGATGTACCGGTGCGGCTGGGGCACCAAGCAGGACCAGGAGACCGTGCTCGCCGTCGAGATCACCCGTGAGGGGTTCGAGTGGGCGCTGCGGCATGCGTGTCTGTCGCACTACGAGCGTGGCGTTCACGCCGATCTCGCGGCCTGGAAGCGGGAGTTGCGTCGTGCACCGGCGCGGGTCCAGTGGGATCCGGAGCGCGATCTGCATCTGCGGCCGCTGCCGTACCGGTCTCTTCAGCTCGGGCTGTCGGGCGAGGCCGCGCGGAGTTACGCGGACGAGTGGACGGTGTCCATCACCGATGTGACGCCGCTCGCCCACCAGGTGCACGGCCTGGTCCGAGAAGGCGCGTTGGACGCCGCGGCGCGGCTGCTGCCGGAGGAGCGTCCGTATCCGGCCGGGGAGGAGCTGCTGGCGCACCTCGGGGGGACGGGGCAGGTTCCGGCGTAGAGCGCGGGGCGGGCGCTCACCACGTCCCGGTACGGCACAGCTCTGTGTGCCGACCACTTGGCGCGGGGTGGGCCCCCATCGCTTCAAGGCTTGGTTCAGTCAGTGGCCCGCTGCCGGAAGACCGGGCAGACAGGTGGCTCCACCCCTCAAAGCCGGGTCCGCCCCCGTCCGGTTCTCCCAGGGGACAAGCTCCTCGCCGATTGCAGCGAGGAGCCTGTCCGGCTAGTTCAGGCGTACTACGACCACGCCTGTGACTCCGGCCCCGGGCCTCGGTTTCGACCGATCGGATCTCCAGAGCACCTACACGGTGGACTGATCAGGCCCTACCTAGACGGCGAACCAGCAAGCGGCCACGACCCAGCCCTTGGCGCCGTGCCACTTCACCGGGTACCAGTTCGTATCGGTGGTTCCGCAGACCTTGTAACGACTGCCGGGCACACCGTCCAGGTCGTCGGTGGTGATGACCGTGCCCTTGGGCATAGTTCCCACAGCAGCAGACTTGGTCGTCCGCTTCGCCCTCACGGTGAGGGTTTGCTGAGCCTTGACCTTCCACGCGGCAGCAGTGCCCACCTCCGCGGCCTGGGTCGTCGGAGCCGTGCTTGCCGTGGCGACACCGCTGGTCAGGGTGGTGCCCATCACGGCTGCAGCTGCGACGACGAGCGCTGTGAACTTCTTCTTCATGCGCGTATTCCCCTAAATGCTTACATCGATTGTTCGCGGTAGAGCCAGCGATACTGAAATCGCGTCAACTATCGCGGCTGTACTCGCTCGACGTAGCTAACACCAAAATGCTCAACGTGCGGTAAGCGCAGGTCGCGACCCACCTACGTGGTGCCGGAGGAGGTAGCTGCCGCACCGGGATCGGAGCCACAGAGCACCGGGTAACCGAGAGCCTGCCCGCCGGATCCCCGTCCACCGGGCCCCGGTGGCACACGACCAGGGCCGGGCCCGCCGGGATGCGGTGGGGCGCGTGGCTACCCAAGAACCCTGGTCAAGAACTTCTCCCCACCCCACCCACCGACCTGTCGCGAGCCATTCGCCAACCCGTCGCCCATTCGGGTGAGTTGGCGTCGTACGCGCGATCCCGGCCGCTACGCTCGGCGGCACATCCCCTACATACGACGGCCCCCGGCCGGGACGGCAATCCCGATCGAGGGCCTGACCGATCAGGAAGCAGCAACCTTCCCGATGGCTGAGCCGCAGCTTAGCGCGCCGCCGTGCGCGCCCACAGGTTTCCCGACAGCAACGACACCCCCGGCGCCCGGCCCGTCCGGCTGTGTTCCGTCCGGTGTCACCCACGTCCGCTCCCGGCACACCCGCGACTTCACCGTGATCGCCAACCGCCTCGCGCAGCGGGCGGGCAGCGCGGTCACCGTCGGGGTCGCCGTGTATGTCCTCTCGCTGCCGGACGGTGCCCCCATCAGCATCAAGGCCCTCTGCGCGCACTTCTCCGAGGGCGAGATCCTGATCGGCCGCGCCCTGCGCGAGCTGGAGGCCGACGGGTGGATCGAGCGGCGGGTGGAGCGTACAACCGGTGGCCGGATCCGCACCCGGACGTTCTTCTACGACGATCCGGCGCGGCGGCACCGGGAGCCGACGCCCGAGCCGTACGAGCCATACCGCCCGAACGGGCCATACGAACCGTACGGGCCGCCCGCACCCCCGTCCTCGTCCCCAACCCCAGCCCCGACCCCGGCAACCGCCCGCGCCTCCGATCCGAACCGGGCCCCGGGCCTGGCCCCGCTCCCGGCCCTGGCCCCGGCCCTGCTCCCGCTCCCGGCCCCAGCCCCGGCCCCGGCCCCGGCCCCGGAGGAGACCCCGGCGGCCCCGAAGGAGCCCCCGTGCCCGGTTCCGCGGACAGCGCCCGCCTCCCTCACTCCGACCTCCCTCACTCCCACCTCCGTCACCCCCACCTCCCTCACTTCCGCCTCCCCCACCCCCTCCGAGGCCGAAGCCGCGACCGCCGTGCTCGGTGCTCTGCGGGTGCGGGATGCGCGGCTGTTGCTGTCCGAGCGGGAGACCCGGCAGCTCGTTCCGGCCGTCGTCGGGTGGATGCGGATCGGCGCGGAAGCAGCCGAGATCGTCGAGGCGTTGACCAGCGGTCTTCCGGCCCGTATCGACCGGCGGCCTGCCCGGTTGCTGGCCTACCGGCTCCGGACGTGCGCGCCGTCCCGCCACAGGGACGCCACGACGGACACCACAGCCACCGCAGCGGGGACCACGGCGGGCACCGCAGCGAGCGGCGCAGCGGGCCGCGCTCCCGGCGCCCTGACGGCCGTACCGCCGCTGCAGAACTGCGACGGCTGCGATCGGGCGTTCCGGTCTCCGCGACCCGGCAAGTGCCGTGACTGCCGCGACTCCTCCGACTGCCACCGACCCGAGGGCGGCAAGGGCGAACGTGCCCAGCCGGGTGATTCCGGGCGGGAAAGCCCAGGCAGTACCGGATCCGAACAAACACGGAACGCCACTGTCATGTACGCGCAGTGACGAATCGGTAGCTACTCCCCCGTAACGCCGCATGTGATCGAAGTCAAGTGCCACGACGCTCACAAAGTCTTAACGAATTGCTGACTTTCAGGCAGTTGAAGTGTCACAGTGATCGGCAAGACTCAAGTCCCGCACTGTCGTGGACACATAGGAGGGGAGGGTGCATGACAACGCGTCGCGGCGTACTGCCTGATGTCGTCACGGCCCTCACCGCCTTCCTGTTCGCGGGGGTGCTCTGCTTCCTGGTCACCATGTCCTCGGCCCTGCCCGAGCCGATGAGCCGGGTGAGCAGCAGCGCCGGAGCGGCCGACCCGTCGTCCGACCCGTGCTGGGACCATCCCGAGACGCCCTACGGGCACTTGCCGCAGCACCGCGGCAGCCGCTCGTACGGGCCGCCCACGGCCCATCCGCCGCCGCAGGACCGCCGGGCCGCCACGGCCTTCGCGCAGTTCAGCGGCTCGGACTTCGCGCTCTCGCACCGCCGGGCCACCGCCCATGCGCCTCCGCACGGCCCGCCCGGCCTCCGCCCCGCAGCACGGCCCGCCGTTCTGCAGGTGTTCCGCCTGTGACCGTTCCCGTCGGCTCCCGCACGGCATTCGCCACGCACATCAGATGCGATCCGACCAGGACGACTCACACCGCGCGACCTTGACCGGGCGCGCTGGAGGAACACCCCTATGCAGAAGTACATCGACAGCGTCCGCGCCTTCCGGCAGCGAGCCACCGCGAGCCCCGACGAGCTCGGGCCGCTCGCGAACGGCCAGTCCCCCGACGCCCTGTTCATCACCTGCTCCGACTCCCGCGTGATCCCTTCGCTGATCACCGGCTCCCGCCCCGGCGAGCTCTTCGAGCTCCGCACGGCAGGCAACATCGTTCCGGAGCACCTCCCCGGCAAGCCCTCCAGTGAGGCAGCCACCATCGAGTACGCCGTCCAGGTGCTCGGCGTCTCCGACATCGTCGTCTGCGGTCACTCCCACTGCGGTGCGGTGGGCGCGATGGTGCGCGGCGACGATCTGTCCGCCGTTCCCGCCGTCCGCGACTGGCTGGACACCACGCCCCCGCCGGCGTGCAAGGCCCCCGACGCGCCCGACCTGGCCGACGCCGTCCAGGACCACGTGCTGCGCCAGCTCGGGCGCCTGCGCGAGTACCCGTTCGTGGCCCGCGGGCTGGCGGACGGCAAGCTGACCCTGCACGGCTGGTTCTACGAGGTCCACACCGGCACCGTGTTCGCGCACCGCGCGCACGACGACTCCTTCCTCCCGCTGTGAGCGGCGACGCCCGCGAGCGCGGGACACACAGCAGCGAGACACACAGCAGCGGGACACACGGCAGCGAGACGCACAGCAACGGGGCCCACAGCGGCGAGGCAGCCGGCAAGGACCGGGCCACCGGTGGCGGGTCGGGGGGACTGCTCTCGCGGGCTCCCTGGCGGCGCGGGGAGCGTCCCGACCCGAGGACGCTGCGGGCCGACCTCATCTCGTCCGTCGTCGTCTTCCTGGTCGCCCTGCCGCTGTGCGTGGGCATCGCCGTGGCCTCCGGGGTTCCGGCGGAACTCGGCCTGGTGACCGGCATCGTCGGCGGCATCGTCACCGGCTTCCTGCCGGGCAGCAGCCTCCAGGTCAGCGGCCCCGCGGCCGGACTGACCGTCCTCATCCTCGAAGCCGTCAACGAGTACGGCGTCGGGGCGCTGGGTGTGTTCGTCCTGATCGCCGGAGTGCTCCAGCTGGCCATGGGCGCGCTGAAGCTCGGCCGCTGGTTCCGGGCCATCTCGATCTCCGTCGTGGAGGGGATGCTCGCCGGTATCGGACTGGTGCTGATCGCCGGTCAGCTCTACGCCCTGGCCGACGCCAAGGCGCCCGGCTCCGGCCCGGCCAACCTGGCGGGCCTGCCCGGTCTGGTGATGCGGACGGCCGGTTCGCCGGAGGCGCTGACCGCGTTGGGGCTGGGCGCGGGCACGGTCGCGGCGATGGCGCTCTGGAAGCACCTGCCGCAGAAGGTGCGGGTCGTGCCGGCGCCGCTCGCCGCGGTGGCCCTGGCCACGGCCCTGGTCGCGGTGTTCCAGCTGCCGGTCAAGCGGGTCGAGGTCAAGGGGCTGCTGGGCAGCATCCAGCCGCCGTCCCTCGACGACGTGAGCGGACTGCTGAGCGTCGGGGCGATCGGCACCGTGCTGGCCATCACGCTGATCGCGTCGGCGGAGAGCCTGTTCAGCGCGGCGGCCGTGGACCGGCTGCACAACGGCCCCGGCACCGACTACGACAAGGAGCTGATGGCGCAGGGCGCGGGCAACACCATCTGCGGCGCCCTCGGCGCGCTGCCGATGACCGCCGTGATCGTGCGCAGCGCGGCCAACGTCCAGGCGGGGGCGCGCACCAAGGCGTCCCGGGTGCTGCACGGGGTGTGGCTGCTGCTGTTCGCGGCTCTGTTCCCCGCGGCGCTCGGCCTGATCCCGGTGGCCTCGCTCGCCGGCATCCTCGTCTTCTCGGGGTGGAAGCTCATCCCGGTGCAGCAGTTGGCGCCGCTGTGGCGGGAGCACCGCGGTGAGGCGCTGGTCCTCATCGCGACGGCCGTCGCGATCGTCGTCACCAACATGTTCGAGGGCGTGATCATCGGGCTGCTGCTCGCCGTGGCGAAGACGGCCTGGGAGACCTCCCATGTGCACGTCCGGGTCGAGGACCGGGGCGCGGCGCCGGAGCACCGGCGCGAGGTCGCGGGCTCGGTTCTGGAGAGCGCGAAGGCCGGGCGCGAGGGCGCGTCCGGGCAAGAGGCGCCGGCGGACGGCGGACGGCCGGCGACGGACGGCGGGACGCCGGTGACGGACGGCCCGCCGCTGCGGGTGGTCATCTCGGGCAACGCGACGTTCCTGCGGCTGCCGCGGATCCTGGACACCCTGGAGGCGCTGCCGACGGACCGTCCGATCGAGCTCGACCTGCTGGACCTGCGGCACCTGGACCACGCGTGCCACACGGCGCTGCTCAACTGGACGGAGCGGCACAACAACCAGGAGGGCGACGCCCGGGTGCTGATGCCCACGGCCGCCTGACCGGAGGCGTGATCCGGACGGGCCGAACGGTCCGGGCCGGAGAACGTGGTCCGGGCGGACGGCGTTGCTCCAGCGGACCGCGCCGTCGCTGACCGGACCGTGTGACCAGGCCCGTCCGACGGGGTGTCGACCACCCCGTCGGACGGGCCTTCGCGTACGCGGCGGCAGGGCGTCCCGCGGCCGACGGGCCGTCCGGGCGGCCCGCGCTGTCCGGACGGCACCCGCTGTCCGAGCGCCGCCCGAAGGGCAGTTCGAGAAACTGGGAACCATCCGGTCCGCCGGTCCGTCGTGACGATCATGATCGATCCCACCGGCCTCACCGTCCCCCAACTCGCCGACGCCTGGCAGAGCGTCCACACGTCGTCCCCCGCGGAGGAGGCGGGCCCCCTCGTCCTCGACTGCGCCCGCCGTCTCGCCGCCGATCCGGGCGGGGAGCAGGCCCGGGTGTGGGTGGCCGGACTGGTGACGCTGACGGGGTATCTCGCCTGGCGTCCCGGGCGGTTGGCCGAGCAGGCGGCCCTCGATGCCCTGCACGCCGCGGTGAAGGCGCTGGACGGGCAGCCCTGTTCGCACGACAGCCACCCCTTCGAGGCCGAGATGGACGCGCTGGAGGACGAGATCTGGCTCGGTGACACCGGGCTGCTGACCGACGAGCGCGCTGCCGAGGAAGGGGACACCGACCCGGAGCGGGTGCTGTGCCCGGGGAACGTCGCGGGGTGGGCCCGTCTCGCCGCGGACGTGATCGCCCCGTTCTCCGTCCGGCGCGTGCCCGTGGGGGCTCCGAAGTACCACGAGAGCCGCCGGAAGACCCTCTCCGGGATCGTCAACGACTACCCCTACTGCGATCCGTACGAGGAACTGACCAGCGAGGCCGACAGCCTGCCCGGCCGGCCGACCCGCGGTGCGCTGGCCGGCTTCCTGGTGACCATGAACGCCACCTGCTGGTACGCGACCTCGGAGCGGGTCACGGAACGCTCGGTGCTCGAAGCGATGATCAAGGGAATCGAAGAGGCCGTACCGCTGCTGGACGGCCGTCCCTGCACGCACGCCCCGGGGGAGCACCCCGACACCGGCGATGTCGACGAGATGAACAGCGTCGGCTACCAGCTCCGCAGCCCCGGCGGCCGGGCCGAGATCGCCGAGTACTACGGGTGGGACGAGGAGGACGAGGCGGAGCACGAGGACGTCGCCCTGGACGCCTGGGTGTGCCCCGTCTTCCTGGAGGGCCTGGCCGAGGACACGCTCATCGAGCTGAGGAGCGGGCTGAGGGCGTTCGGGACGGCGGACGGCGACGGTCCGGAGGCGGACATCCCGGAGACGGGCGCTCCGGAGGCGGGCGCTCCGGAGGCGGGCGCTCCGGAGGCGGGCGACGCACCGTAGGGCTACGCGCCGTTGGGCCGAGGCCCGCCGCGCCCCGGGCCCGGCGGCTCAGGCCCCCAGGGCCCGGGAGACGGAGTAGATGACCAGTCCGGCCAGCGCGCCGACGACCGTGCCGTTGATCCGGATGAACTGCAGGTCGCGCCCGATATGGGCCTCGATCTTGCGAGAGGTCTGCTCCGCGTCCCAGGCCGCAACCGTGTCCGTAATGAGCAGGGTGATCTCGTTCCGGTAGGTCGTCACCACATGGACCGCGGCGTCCTCCAGCCAGCCGTCGACCTTCCCCCGCAGCCGCTCGTCCGACGCCATGCGCGTGCCCAGCGAGATGAGGCCCGTCCTGGTCCGCAGGCGCAGTTCGCTGTCCTCGTCCTCGGCCGCCGCCACCATCATGGCGCGCACCGAACCCCAGGTGGAGGCGATGAGTTCCTGCACCTCGGCGCGGTTCACGATGTCCCGCTTCAGCCGCTCCACCCGCTCCCGGGTGTCCGGGTCCCGCTGGAGGTCCAGGGCGAAGTCGGTGAGGAAGCGGTCCACGGCGCCGCGCGCGGGGTGGTCGGGCTCGTCGCGCATCTCGCTCGCGAACCGCAGCAGTTCCTTGTAGACGCGCTCCCCGACCCGCCTGTCGACGAACCGCGGCGTCCAGCCCGGGGCCCCGCCGGTGACCGCGTCCATCACCGAGTCGCCGTGCCGCACCAGCCAGTCGTGGGCGCGGACGCAGACCAGGTCCACGACCCGGCGGTGCCCGTCGTCGGCGAGGAGCCGCTCCAGCATCCGGCCCAGCCCGGGCGCCACCTCCTGAGCCTCGGCGCGCCGGGTGACGGCCTCCCCGACGACCGCCTGGACGTCGGAGTCCCGCAGCACCGTCAGTGCGCCGCGCAGCGCCGTGGACAGCTCCCCGGTCACCCGGGCGGCGTTGGCGGGCTCGGCCAGCCAGGCGCCGAGGCGGCTGCCGATGCCCACGGCCCGCAGCCGCTGCCGCACCACGTCGGAGGAGAGAAAGTTCTCACCGACGAAATCGCCCAGGGTCTGCCCCAACGTGTCCTTTTTCGTGGGGATGATGGCGGTGTGCGGGATGGGCAGGCCCAGCGGGTGGCGGAACAGCGCCGTCACCGCGAACCAGTCGGCCAGCGCGCCCACCATGCCCGCCTCGGCCGCGGCGGCGACATAGCCGGCCCATGACCCGGCGCCCGCGGCACGGCCCCAGGCGGCGAGCCCGTAGACCACGGCGACGAGCAGCAGCAGGCCCGTGGCGAAGGTCTTCATCCGCCGGACACCTCGCTGCCGCTCCGCGTCCGCGGCGCTGTAGAGAAAGGCGCCGCGGGCCGCCGTCACCCGTCCGGCTCCATCGGCTCCGACTTCTTGATCGGCGCCGTTCGACTTCGTACGATCCATGCGCTCCACCCGTCCGCACCGTCCCCCCGTGCATTGTTCCCATGTGACGTAGTTAATGGCCGTACCGAGGGAACGAACCAGCGGTTCCCGGCGTCTCTGAGGACGGGACAAGGAACCCGGCCCCCGGCCGAGGAGGAGTCCCGACCATGGGATCATGATGGGTCCGTAGGACCGCGCCACCGCAGTCGCCGCCAACCGGACATCCACACCCCCGCCAAACGGAGCCTCGGGCTCCCTGTCCGAGGAGACACACCGCGCATGGCCATGCGCCACGCTCGCTTTTCACGCAAGCACCTTGGCTTGCTCGCCGCGTTCGCGGCAGTGGTGATCATCATTTCCACCGCGATCTACATCGGGGTCGGTGGCCGGGACAACAGCCTGGGCACGACCGCGACCAAGCCCCGGGGCGGCGCCGCACAGGCCTCCGCCGGCACCTGGGTCGGGACCTGGGCCACATCACCCGCCGCAGCGGAGCCGAACACTCCGGACGGGTACGCGGGCATGTCCATCCGTAACGTGATTCACACCAGCGTCGGCGGCAACGGCGCCCGCATCCAGCTGTCCAACCTCTTCGGCAAGCGGCCGCTGACCATCAGCCACGCCACGCTCGCCGTGGCCGCCGCGCCGAACAACCCGACCGCGGCGCAGGGCACCATGCGCCGGCTGACCTTCGCCGGCAACTCCTACGTGACGATCCCCACCGGGCAGTCGATCGTCAGCGACCCGACCCGGCTGGAGATCCCGCAGGCCGCGGACCTGCTGGTGACCACATACTCGCCGAGCCCCTCCGGGCCGGTCACCTACCACCCGCACGCCCGCCAGATCTCCTACCTGGCGCGCGGCGACCGCGCCGAGGACCCGGCCGGCACGACCTACACCGAGCAGACCCCGTCCTGGCGCTACCTCACCGGCGTGGACGTCCTCACCAACGAGGCGCGCGGCGCGGTCGTCACCCTCGGCGACTCCATCACCGACGGCATCACCTCGACCGCCGGCGGCAACCGCCGCTGGCCGGACTACCTGGCCGAGCGGCTGCGCACCGAGCCCGGGGCGCCCCGCTACGGCGTGCTCAACCAGGGCATCAGCGGCAACCGGGTGCTGACCGACGGCACGAAGTTCCCGCCGGACAACCCCAGCGCGCTGAGCCGGGTCGAGCGCGATGTGCTCGGCGGGACGGGCGTGAAGGCGGTCGTGGTCGAACTCGGCGTCAACGACATCCTGCGCAATCCGGCCCGAGCGGACGCAAAGGAAATCACCGACGGACTGCGCAAGCTGGTGCAGCAGGCGCACTCCCGCGGACTGCGGGTGGTCGGCGGCACGCTGATGCCGTTCGGCGGCCACCGCGGCTTCACCCCACGGCTCAACGACGTGCGGGAGCAGGTCAACGCGGAGATCCGCGCGGGCCGGGTGTTCGACGAGGTCGTCGACTTCGACCTGGCGCTCCGCGACCCGGCGGCCCCGATGCGGCTGATGCCCCGCTTCGACTCCGGCGACCATCTGCACCCGAGCGATGAGGGCTTCCGGCAGATGGCGCGGGCCCTGAACCTGGAGCACCTGAAGGGCTCGGCCCCGGCCTCGCTCTGACCGTCCCGCTCCGGACCCTCACCGGCCCCCGGCCCCCGGCTCGATGCGAGCCGGGGGTCGCTGCGTGTCCCGCCCCGGTCGGGGTCGCTGTGTGTCCCGCCTCGGTCAGGGCCGCTGCGTGCCCCGCCCACGGCGGGGTGCGCGGGCGGGTCAGTCTGCGGCGGGGAGCGCGGGCAGGTGAGGTGTGCGCCGGGCTGCGTGGGCGTGTCAGGCCAGCGCAGGGATACGCGGGCGGGTCAGGCCCGCGTCGGGATGCGGGGAGGGCGGGTCAGGCCTGTGCCCGGACGCGCGGGCGGACGCCCGGGGTGCCCGCTTTCGCCGCCGCGGCCGCCGGCCTGCGCCCGAACGCTCGGGCGGCCCCGCCCGCCGCGGCTCACACCGCCGACCGGTCCGCGTACATCGTGGCGATGACGTCCTCGATCGCCGGTTCCCGCACCGACAGGTCCACCAGCGGGTACTGCGCGGCCACCGCCGCCACCACCGGCGCCGCGCTGCTGGCGGCGGGGAACGCCAGCCACTGCCGCGGGCCGTCCACCTTCACCGTGCGGGTCCCCGGGATGCCGTCGATCGGCGGCAGTTCGCGCTCCAGGTCGACCACGAGCATCCGCTCGCTCTCCCCCACCGCGTGCAGCCCGTCCAGCCCGCCGTCGTACATCAGCCGGCCGTGGTCGATGACCATCACCCGCTCGCACAGCTGCTCGATATCGGTGAGGTCGTGGGTGGTGAGCAGCACCGTGGTGCCGCGCTCCGCGTTGAGGTCCCGCAGAAAGCCCCGCACCTTCGCCTTGCTGACCACATCGAGCCCGATCGTCGGCTCGTCGAGATACAGCACATCGGGATCGTGCAGCAGGGCCGCGGCGATGTCGCCCCGCATCCGCTGTCCGAGCGACAGCTGACGGACCGGCACCTCCAGCAGCGGCGCCAGATCCAGGAGTTCGACACAGCGGTCCAGATTCTCCCGGTAGCGCGCGTCGGGGATCCGGTACATCCGGCGCACCAGGGCGTACGAGTCCCGCAGCGGCAGGTCCCACCACAGCGTCGTCCGCTGCCCGAACACCACCCCGATCCGCCGCGCCAGCCGGGTGCGCTCCTTCGCCGGGTCGATGCCCGCCACCCGCAGCCGGCCGCCGCTCGGCACCAGGATCCCCGTCAGCATCTTGATCGTCGTCGACTTGCCCGCGCCGTTGGGGCCGATGTAGCCGACCATCTCGCCGCGCGCCACCCCGAAGGACAGCCCGTCGACCGCCCGCACCTCGTGCCGCTCCCGGCGCAGGAACCCGGCCTTCCGCCGTACCTCGAAGACCTTCTCGACCCCGTCCAGATCGATGAAGCGCGCCTCGTCCACCGTCACCACCAGCCCTCAGCTCCCCGTACTCCGGTACGACCGCAACCCCACGCGCCACGCAGCCCCCGCCAGCGCGCAGCAGACCACCGCCACCACGGGCGACCCGAACGCCGCGGCGTCCGGCAGGCCGAGCGGATCCTCGCGGCCCAGCACGTACAGCGCGGGCAGCCAGTTGACGAAGGCCAGCGGCACCACGAACGTCACGCCGCGCAGCAGATCCTTGGAGAACAGCGTCGGCGGATACTGCAGCAGCGTGTTCCCGCCGTAGGTGAAGGAGTTCTGCACCTCCGCCGCGTCCTGCGCCCAGAACTGGAACGCCGCGCCCAGCACGAACACCGACGCGAAGATCGCCGCCCCGCTCAGCAGCATCAGCGGCACCAGCAGGAGCCGCAGCGGCGTCCAGTCGATGTCCAGCCGGGTCAGCGCCCAGCCCAGCACCAGCAGCCCCTGGCTGATCCGGCCCAGCCGGCGCAGCGCGAACCGGTCCGCCGCCACCTGCGCCAGCACCGGCGCCGGCCGGACCAGCAGCGTGTCCAGCGTGCCGTCGCGCACCCGCCGGCCCAGCCGGTCCATGCTGCCCATCGCCAGATCGGCCAGCCCGAACGCCACCCCCGAGGTGCCGTAGAGGAAGGCCACCTCCGGCAGCGTGAAGCCGCCCAACACCGTGATGTGCGAGAACATCAGCAGGATCGCCGCGAAGTCCAGGGCCGTGGCCGCGAAGTTGCCGAACGCCGTCATCAGGAACGACGCCCGGTACGTCATCGTCGACCGCATCCACATCGCCACGATCAGCCCGTACGCCCGCAGCCCCGCCACCAGCGGCCGGTCCGCGGGCCACGCCTCGGACGCGGCCGCACCGGACGTCCCGCGGTCCGCCGCCGCCCCGGGAATCTCAGCCACCCTGCACCACCACCTTCCGGGTGGCGACCGACTGCAGCGCCCGCCCCGCACCCAGCAGCGCCACCGCCCAGGCCACCTGGAACAGCAGCGCCCCGACCAGATCCCGGCCCACGACCCGGCCGAGGAACACATCCGACGGCACCTGGAGCAGCGCCGAGAACGGCAGCACCCGCGCCAACTCCCCCAGCCAGCCCGGGAACAGCGGCAACGGCAGCAGCATCCCCGAGAAGAACACCGTCACCAGATTGGCCATCTGGCTCACCCCGTTGCCGTCCAGCAGCCAGAACGCCGTCAGCACCACCAGATAGCGGATCGCGAAACTCACCACCACGCCCAGCGCCACCGACAGCAGGAACAGCGCCCACACCACCGGGCGCGCCGGCAGCACCAGCTCGAACGCCAGCCACCCGAGCACCATCGGCAGGATCCCCCGGCCCAGCAGGTGGAACGCCGCCCGCCCCAGATCCGCCGCCAGCCACCACAGTTGGAGGTCCGCGGGCCGGTACAGGTCGATCGCCACGTCCCCGGTGCGGATCCGCTCCACCAGCTCGTCCGAGAATCCGCCGCCCATCATCGCCGAGGTCATCAGCAACGCCTGGCCCAGCCACACGAAGGTCAGCGCCTCCGGCAGGTCGTAACCGCCCAGCCCCGGCCGCTCGTCCCACAGGGCGATGTAGGTGTACGCCATGATGAAACCGAAGACGGTGTTGGTGAACACCCCCGCCGCCGTCGCCACCCGGTACGTCGCGAAGCGCCGGAAGCCGCTCACCGCCACGGCCACGTACAACCGCATGCCCCGCCCCCCATGGCCGTCCGCCCGTCCGCACCAAAGTGCAGGAGCCTAGCCCAACCGGCGGACGCGCTGCCATCGATTAGTCACTCGTTGGAGTGGCGGGTCAGAGCCATTCGGCCTGTCACGGAGCGGTATCGGGAGCGCGGCACCCGAAAGGTACGGGGCAGGTGATGGAACAGTTCCCCATGTGGGTACCCGCCTGCGAGAGCCCGCCCGCAGCGGGACCCAGGGGAGTACGAGCGACCACCGACACGACACCCCGCCGCGGCAACCCCCGGCGGTGGCCGAGGAGTCCCTAAGTACATGAGTCACGATCCGGAGCGGCGATACGGCCGGGGAAGCACCTCTCCGGGCCGGCCGGCCCAGGACGCCCGGCCGCCGAGGCCGCGGCGCACCGGACTGCGCCGGCTCCTCCCCACCTGGCGGACGGTCCTCGGCGGGCTGCTGCTGATCCTGCTCCTCCTCACCGGCGGCTTCGTCGCCGGCTACCTGCTCGTCGAGATCCCGCCGGCCAACTCCGCCGCCGTGAAGCAGAGCAACGTCTACCTCTACGCCGACGGCTCCCCGCTCGCCCGGGACGGCGAGGTCAACCGGGAGAACGTGCCCCTCAGCCAGGTCCCCCGCACCGTGCAGCACGCCGTGCTCTCCGCCGAGGACCGGGACTTCTACTCCGAGTCCGCCGTCGACCCCCAGGCCATGCTCCGCGCCGCCTGGAACACCGTCACCGGCAAGGGCAAGCAGTCCGGCTCCACCATCACCCAGCAGTACGTCAAGAACTACTACCTGGCGCAGGAACAGACCGTCACCCGCAAGGTGAAGGAGTTCTTCATCGCGATCAAGCTCGACCGCGAGGAGAGCAAGGACGACATCCTCACCGGCTACCTCAACACCAGCTACTTCGGCCGCAACGCCTACGGCATCCAGGCCGCCGCCCAGGCCTACTACGGCACCGACTCCGACAAGCTGACCACCGGCGAGGGCGCCTACCTCGCCGCGCTGCTCAACGCCCCCAGCGCCTACGACGTCGTCGCGCACCCCGAGAACCGGGGCCACGCCGTCGCCCGCTGGAACTACGTCCTCGACGGCATGGTCGACAAGGGCTGGCTCGGCCCGGCCGAACGCGCCGGCATGGCCTTCCCCACCCCCGGCCGCAGCAAGGCCCCCGCCGGGCTCTCCGGCCAGCGGGGCTACCTCGTCGAAGCGGTCAACGCCGACCTCGCCGAGCAGCGGATCCTCGACGCGGACACCCTCCAGGGCGGCGGCTACCGGATCACCACCACCCTGCAGAAGCCGAAGCAGCAGGCCCTCGTCGGCGCCGTGCGGGACCAGCTGATGAACCGGCTCAGCGAGACCCGCCCGGTCGACCGGTACGTCCGGGCCGGCGGCGCCTCCATCGACCCGGCCACCGGGCGGATCGTCGCCCTGTACGGCGGCATCGACTACACCAAGCAGTACGTCAACAACGCCACCCGCCGCGACTACCAGGTCGGCTCCACCTTCAAGCCGTTCGTCTTCACCTCCGCCGTCCAGCACGGCTCCACCACGCGGGACGGGCAGCGGATCACCCCGAACACCGTCTACGACGGCACCAACAAGCGCATGGTGGAGGGGGCCGACGGCGCGACCGGCTACGCCCCCGCCAACGAGGACGACAAGGACTACGGGGAGATCAGCGTCACCGACGCCACCGACAACTCCGTCAACGCGGTCTACGCGCAGATGGGCGAGGACGTCGGCCCGGACCGGGTCAAGCGGACCGCGATCGCCCTCGGCGTACCGGAATCCGCCCCCGGGCTCCGCGGCGCACGCCAGTCCGTCTCCCTCGGCGTGGTCAACGCCAGCGTCCTCGACATGACCAAGGCCTACGCCACGCTCTCCGACCACGGCCGGCACGGCACCTACAGCCTGGTCTCCAAGGTCACCAAGGGCGGCCAGGACCTCACCCTGCCGGACCCGGGCGCTGTCCGGCAGGCCGTGCCGCGCGAAGCCGCCGACACCACCACCTCGATCCTCCGGAGCGTGGTGGAGAGCGGCACCGGCACCGCCGCGCGGTCGGCCGGACGCGAGGCCGCGGGCAAGACCGGCACCGCGGAGGAGGACAAGGCCGCCTGGTTCGCGGGCTACACCCCCGACCTCGCCACCGTCATCGCCGTCATGGGCCAGGACCCCGACACCGGCGAGCAGAAGCCGCTCTACGGGGCCACCGGGCTGCCCCGGATCAACGGCGGCGGCTACCCGGCGAAGATCTGGGGCCAGTACACGGCCGCGGCTCTCGCCGGCAGCCCCGCGAAGTCCTTCGACCTGGATCTGGAGAGCGGCGCCGAGCCGTCCGGCAGCCCGTCCGTCAGCCCCTCCGGGGAGCCCTCGGAGTCCGGCGAGCCCTCCACGTCACCCAGCGTGCCGGGCACCCCGCCGACGTCCGTCCCGCCGACCTCACCGCCCCCGCCGGCCACCATCACCCCCACCGCACCCACCGAGGCGCCGAGCCCCACGGCCACCGCACCGGGGGACGGAACGGACATCATCTTCCCCGACGGGGAGCCCTGGGACCGGCCGTAGGGTGCCGGGGCGTCGGCTGAGCGGAAGGGGAGAGCCCCCGGAGACGGACGGTCACCGGGAGCTCGACGAGCAGGTCAGGAGCTCGGGCAGCGGATCAGAGGTACAGGCCCGTGGAGTCCTCGGAGCCCTCCAGGCGCTCGGCGGCCACCGCGTGCAGGTCCCGCTCCCGCATCAGCACGTACGCCACCCCGCGCACCTCGACCTCGGCGCGGTCCTCCGGGTCGTACAGCACCCGGTCCCCCGGCTCCACGGTCCGGACGTTCTGCCCGACGGCGACCACCTCGGCCCAGGCCAGCCGACGGCCGACCGCCGCCGTCGCGGGAATGACGATGCCGCCGGTCGAACGGCGCTCGCCCTCCGCGGTGTCGGTCCGGACCAGCACACGGTCGTGCAGCATCCGGATGGGCAGCTTGTCGTGGGTAGGGTTCGCACTCACGTCATGACCGTACCTGGCCGTGCGGCACCCCAGGGCTAGGGGGCGGAGATCCGCCCGTGGGCGCCCCACCGGTGCCCGGCGGCGCCTGCGCCGGAACCGCCCTCCGCGCCGCGGCTGGGGCGACCGGGCGGGCGGGGGCCTCAGCCCTGGTGATGAGTCCGGGAAATCGGGCCCGGTGATGAGCTCTGGTGATCAGCCCGGGTAGCCGGCTCGGGTAACCGGGGAGCCGGCCCAGGGCATCAGCCCCGTCGGTCAACCCCGCCGGTCAGCCCCGGCGGCGCCGCGTGGAGACGGCCAGCAGGCCCACCACGGCCACCGCGACCATCGCCACCGGCACGATCCGCTCCAGCCGCGGCGCGCCGTCCTCCGAGACCAGCCGGCCGCGGGCGTCCGTCAGCGTCCGGTTCACGACCACGTACGCCCGGCCCGCCGTGCGGTCCACCGTCGCCGCCGCCCGCGCCTTGACGTCACCCATGATCGTCTTGGGGTGCACCCGCACCGCGATCTCGTCGAGCGTCACCGCGAGCGCCTGGCGCCTCAGGGCGATGTCCGCCTCGATCTGCGCCGGGGTCCTGGCATCCGACACCGCGCTGCCTCCATCGTCTCGGGCCGATCCTGCGTGGACAGTCTGTCAGCTCCACCAGGGACGTGCCCCATGGCACCCCCATATCCGCGACTAATCTCTCCGGCAGCAACCGCATCACCTGAGGAGTGTCATGAGCGAGCGACTGCAGCCGGGCGACACCGCCCCCGCCTTCACCCTGCCCGACGCGGACGGCAACGAGGTCTCGCTCGCCGGCCACGCCGGCCGCAAGGTCATCGTCTACTTCTACCCCGCCGCCCTCACCCCGGGCTGCACCAAGCAGGCCTGCGACTTCACCGACAACCTCGAGCTGCTGGCCGGGGCGGGCTACGACGTCATCGGCGTCTCGCCGGACAAGCCCGAGAAGCTCGCGAAGTTCCGCGAGAAGGAGGACCTCCGGGTCACCCTGGTCGGCGACCCGGAGAAGAAGGTCCTGGAGGCCTACGGCGCCTTCGGCGAGAAGAAGCTCTACGGCAAGACCGTCACCGGGGTGATCCGGTCCACCGTCATCGTCGACGAGCAGGGCAGGGTCGAGCGCGCCCTGTACAACGTCCGGGCCACCGGGCACGTCGCCAAGCTCATCAAGGACCTGGAGATCTGAGGACGGGATCCGGAACGGCGACGGCCGGCGGCCCCGGCGGCACGCCCGCCCCGGGCCAGCCCGGCGGCCTCTCCCGGGCCCGCCGGCCGCCCGTCACGGACCCAACCCCTCCGTTTCTCCGTCACGACGGCGGACAAACCATGATCAAAGTCCCACTCCGGTGGGACTTTGGTTTAGACCGCGATCTCGTGCGCAGACGTCCCCACTGCACCCACCACGCAGTGAGAGGACCACCCATGGCTGTCGGCGCCGAAGCCGGACTGGACCCGGAGGCACAGAAGCGCCACCCGAACCTCTTCCGTGCCCTCAAGCGCAGACGCAATCCCAAGCTGCGCCGGAGTGACATCACCGTCACCGACGAGCGGGTCGTCAAGCGCGCCGTGAAGGCCGCCGCGCTGGGCAATGCCATGGAGTGGTTCGACTTCGGGATCTACAGCTATCTCGCCGTCACCATCGGCAAGGTCTTCTTCCCGGGCGGCAGCGAGACCACCCAGCTGCTCTCGTCCTTCGCGACGTTCGCCGTCGCCTTCCTCGTCCGGCCCATCGGCGGCACCTTCTTCGGCACCCTCGGGGACCGCCTCGGCCGCAAGAAGATCCTGGCCACGACGATGATGCTGATGGCGGCCGGCACCTTCTGCATCGGCCTGATCCCCAGCTATCAGAGCATCGGGCTCTGGGCCCCGGTGCTGCTCATCTTCTTCCGGCTGGTCCAGGGCTTCTCGACCGGCGGCGAGTACGGCGGCGCGTCCACCTTCATCGCCGAATACGCCCCCGACAAGAAGCGCGGGTACTACGGCAGCTTCCTGGAGTTCGGCACCCTGGCCGGCTACGTCGGCGCCGCCGGACTGGTGGCCGTCCTCAACGCCTGGCTCGGCAGCGCCGCCATGGAGGAGTGGGGCTGGCGGCTGGCCTACCTGGTGGCGGGCCCGCTCGGCATCGTCGGCCTCTACCTGCGGCTGAAGCTCGACGAGACCCCGGCCTTCCAGAAGCTGGAGGCCCAGAAGACCCAGGTGCAGGCGGAGAACGGCGCCGAGGGCCGGGCCAAGGAGGAGGAGTTCGCCCACCTCTCCGAGAACGCCCCGCAGAAGACCCTCGGCCGGATCTTCTCCGAGCAGTGGCGGGCACTGATCCTGTGCATAGCGCTGGTCGGCGCGTACAACATCACCCACTACATGCTGCTGTCGTACATGCCGACCTACCTGACCGACGAGCTGCACTACGACGACACCCACGGGCTGCTCATCCTGCTCGGCACGATGGTCGCGCTGATGCTGATCATCACCCGGGTGGGCCCCCTCAGCGACCGCTACGGCCGGAAGCCGCTGCTGATGACCGGCATGACCGGCTTCCTGGTGCTGTCCGCCCCGGCCTTCCTGCTGGTGAAGCAGGGCAGCCTGCCCGCGGTGATCACGGGCATGGGGATGCTCGGCCTCTCCCTGGTGTGCCTGCTGGGCACGATGTCCGCCGCGCTCCCGGCGCTCTTCCCGACGGACGTCCGCTACGGCTCGCTCTCCATCGGCTACAACATCTCCACCTCGGTCTTCGGCGGCACCACGCCGCTGGTGATCACGGCGCTGATCGGCGCGACCGGCACCGACATGATCCCCGCGTACTACACGATCGGCGCCGCCCTGGTCGGCCTCGTCGCGGTGGCCTGCATGAAGGAGACGGCCCGGCAGCCGCTGGCGGGCTCGCCGCCGGCGGTGGCCACCAAGGAGGAGGCCGCCGAACTGGTCCAGGCCCAGACCCCGGACCCGAAGTTCTGAACCCCGCCCCGCCGCACGCACCTGCGCCCCGTCCGGAGCCGGACGGGGCGCAGGTGTGTGCGTAACCGTGGAGGCATTCGCTCGTTGATGCGTTCGAGGCCACGACATGTGGTCGAAGCAGCGCGAGGGGGGCCATGCGAGCCGAGGAGTACGCGCGGGAGCCGCTGGCCGCGGCGGTGGCCGCTTCGTCGAGCTGGGCCGGTGTGCTGCGCGCCCTGGGGCTGGAGAGCAGCGGCGGGCGGCGGCGGTCCGTCCAGCGCGCGGTGCGCGAGCTCGGCCTCGACACCGGCCACTTCACCCGGCAGCACCTGCGGTACTCCGACGAGGCCATCGCCGCGGCCGTGGCCTCGTCGTCGACGCTGCGCGAGGTCGCGGTCGCGCTGGGGGCCACTCCGGCGCCCGGGACGCTGTCCCACCTCCGCCGCCGGATCCGCACCGCGGGCCTCGTCACCGATCACCTCCCCGGCCTCAACAGGCCCTGCGGAGAGCTCCCGTTCACCGCGGAGGAGCTGGCGACGGCCGCCGCGAGCGCGGACAGCGTGCGCGGGGTGGCGCGCGCCCTCGGCGTCCCGGACGACGGCCGAACACGCGCCGCACTGCGCCGCATGCTGACCAGGTCGGGGACCGACACCTCGCACTTCCGCCATGCCCGGCACGCCCTCCCGGACGACGCACTGCGCCGGGCCGTGACCGGCGCGACGAGCTACGCCGGTGTCGTACGGGCCCTCGGCCTCCCGGTGAACGACGCGAGCCACCGCCGGGTACAGCGCCGAGCGGCCCAACTCGGGCTCGACACCTCGCACTTCACCCGGCGCTCCCGCCGGATACCCCGCCCGGCGGCGCCCCCGCGCCGTATCGCGGGCGAGGTACTGCGCATACGCCCGGAGGGCTCGCCCCGGGTGGGCCGGGAGCGGCTGCACCGCGCTCTCGCCGAGACCGGCGTCCACTACACCTGCGCGACCTGCGGCAACCCGGGCGAGTGGCGGGGCCGGCCGGTCACCCTGCAGATCGACCACATCGACGGCGACTGGCTCGACAACCGGGCGGAGAACCTCCGTTACCTCTGCCCGAACTGCCACGCGATCACCGATACGTGGTGCCGCTCACGGCGAAGCCGCTCCAGCCGCTCCGCGCCCAGGCCCAGTGAGTAAGATTCCGAGTACGCGCGAGTGCCGGAACTGGTAGACGGGACGGCTTTAGGTGCCGGGGTCTTCGGACGTGGGGGTTCGACTCCCCCCTCGCGCACGGACGGCCGTGGCCCCGGACGGGCCACGGCCGCTGTCGTCTCCGCCGGGTCAGCCCAGCAGTTCGCGCACCACCGGTGCCAGGGCGCGGAAGGCCTTGCCCCGGTGGCTGATCGCGTTCTTCTCCTCGGGGGTCATCTCCGCGCAGGTCCGTGTCTCGCCCTCCGGCTGGAGGATCGGGTCGTAGCCGAAGCCGCCGGTGCCCGACGGGGCGTGGCGGAGGGTGCCGTGCAGGCGGCCCTCGACCACCCGCTCGGTGCCGTCCGGCAGCGCCAGGGCCGCCGCGCAGGCGAAGTGGGCGGCGCGGTGGGCGTCGACGATGTCGGAGAGCTGGGCCAGGAGCAGTTCGAGGTTGGCCCGGTCGTCGCCGTGCCGGCCCGACCAGCGGGCGGAGAGGATGCCGGGCGCGCCGCCGAGCACGTCCACGCAGAGGCCGGAGTCGTCGGCGATGGCCGGGTGGCCGGTGGCGCGGGCGAGGGCGTGGGCCTTCAGCAGGGCGTTCTCGGCGAAGGTGACACCGGTCTCCTTGACGTCCGGGATCTCGGGGTAGGCGTCGGCGCCGACGAGTTCGACGGCGAGGCCCGCCCCGGCCAGGATGGCGCGGAGTTCGGTGACCTTGTTGGCGTTGCGGGTGGCGAGGATCAGACGCTGCATGGGCCCATTGTGGCGCCTCGGCCGCGGTCGGGTGAGCGGGTGGGCCGCGGTGCGGGTGCACCGCCCCGGCCGCGGGAGTCCCCGAGTCGCCCTCCGCGCCCCGACGCGGGACGCCGCGGGGCCCTGCGCCGGCCTCCGTGCGGCCCGGGGACCCTCCCGGTCCGCAGTACGTGCAGTCGCCCGGCCGCGTCGGGTACCTCGACCCGGCCCACCTCGGGTACCTCGTCCCGCCCGCGGCAGGCGGGTCAGCCCGGTGAACAGACCTTGGTCAGCTCGGAGGCGGCGTCGGTGACGGGGGTGATGTTCGGCGTCTTGCCCTGTTCGAGGTCGGCGCGGGCATCCTTCACCCCGGCGTTCATGTCGTCGACGGCCTTGCTGATGTCGGCGTTGTCGGTCTTGTCGCCGAGCTTGTCCAGGTTCTTGTCGATCCGGTCGAGGGCCTGCTGTGCCTTGGTGGGGTCCTCGGTGGCGTCGGAGACGGCCTGCTGGAGGTCCTGGACGCTCTCGGAGATGGTGACGGCCGTCTGGGCGCAGCTCATGGCCTTGTCGACGGCGCCGCAGCCCGCGGTGACCGGTATGGCGAGAGCGACGAGGGCGACGGCGCTGAGGGCGGTGTTGCGGTGGCGCAGGGCCATGGAGTGGTTCCTCCCGTGAGGGTTCGGACGGTCGCACGGGAGAGTCCGTGCGCTCGTACAGTAAAGAACGCTCAAAGTCCCGCGGCGGTTGCCGCTGCAGCGTGGTGTTCGCCACTCAGAGCTGTCCCGCCGTGGGCCTGTCGTTCGGTTCGGGCCGGGCCCGCGGCGCCCGGCGGCACCGCTCCCGGATTCCGCCCGGTCCCGGACGACAGGCCCTCGCCGGTCGCTACAGGGTGGCGGCGAGTGCCGCGCGCTGGGCCCGGTCGAGGTCGCCGCAGCCGGCGACGGCGAGGTCGAGGAGGCCGTCGAGTTCGGTGCGGGCGAAGGGGACGCCTTCGGCGGTGCCCTGGACCTCGACGAAGCGGCCGTCGCCGGTGCAGACGACGTTCATGTCGGTCTCGGCGCGGACGTCCTCCTCGTAGCAGAGGTCGAGGAGGGGGGTGCCGTCGACGATGCCGACGCTGACGGCGGAGACGGTGCCGGTGAGCGGCTTGCGGCCGGCCTTGATCAGCTTCTTGGACTGGGCCCAGGTGACGGCGTCGGCGAGGGCGACGTAGGCGCCGGTGATGGCGGCGGTGCGGGTGCCGCCGTCGGCCTGGAGGACGTCGCAGTCGAGGACGATGGTGTTCTCGCCGAGGGCCTTGCAGTCGATGACGGCGCGGAGCGAGCGTCCGATGAGCCGGGAGATCTCGTGGGTGCGGCCGCCGATCTTGCCTCGTACGGATTCACGGTCGCCGCGGGTGTTGGTGGAGCGGGGCAGCATGGAGTACTCGGCGGTGACCCAGCCCTCGCCGCTGCCCTTGCGCCAGCGGGGGACGCCTTCGGTGACGCTGGCGGTGCAGAAGACCTTGGTGTCGCCGAAGGCGATGAGGACCGAGCCCTCGGCGTGCTTGCTCCATCCGCGCTCGATGGTGACGGGGCGCAGCTGGTCGGGGGTCCGACCGTCGATACGAGACATGCGTCGACCCTATCGGCTGTGCCGGGGGGCTTTTCCGGCCACGGCCGGGGCCGGGCGGGCGGGGGTGTTCACGCGCTGCTCGTGACGGCTGAGGGGCTGGTTCCCGGCTGCCGGCCGGCTTGTTCCTGACGGCTGACGGGCCTGTTCCGGGAGTGCCGCGGGCCTGCGGAGCAGCGGCTCCGCAGGCCCGTGGCAGCAGATCAGTGGCGCATCGTCCGGCCTTCCCGGGGCCCGCGCGGCGTCAGGGGCGCGCGTCGGGCCGCCGGTGGCCGGTGCCGGCGTCAGTGGCTCACATCATGTCTTCGATGTCGGCGGCGATGGGGTCGGCGTCGGTGCCGATGACGACCTGGATGGCGTTGCCCATCTTGACGACGCCGTGGGCGCCCGCGGCCTTGAGCGCGGCCTCGTCGACGAGGGAGGAGTCCTCGACCTCGGTGCGGAGGCGGGTGATGCAGCCCTCGACCTCGACGATGTTCTCGATTCCGCCGAGCCCGGCGACGATCTTCTCAGCCTTGGTGGCCATGTCCCACTCCTGCGTGCTTCGGGGCTTCGGCGGGGTCGCCGAGTTCCAAACCGTAACGCACGTTTGGCCCACCTTCGCGGGCAAGTGTCCGTGATCGGGCGGATGATGTCGATCACGGAGCCCGCTTGCACGGGTGCGGCACAAGCGTGCTGCGACTGGTCTACACCAGTATGCCGTGTCCGCCAAGCCGGCCGTCACCGGGAGGTCCGATGAGCTCCGAAGCCACCGCGGCCGCGCAGCTGCCACCGGGGAGGAACTGGACGTCGGGCCTCTTCCAGGGGCTGCAGAAGATGGGGCGCTGTCTGCAACTGCCCATCGCCGTACTGCCGGCCGCGGGCCTGCTGGTCAGCCTGGGCAATCTCTCCGCCGCATACCTGCACGGAACGTTCTGGGACAAGACGTCCAAGGTGCTGCTCGCGGGCGGCACGGCCATTCTCGACGTCGGGCTGGGACTGCCGCTGCTGTTCGCCATCGGGGTGGCGATCGGCTTCGCGAAGAAGGCGGACGGGTCCACGGCACTGGCGGCGGTGGCGGGCTTCCTCGTCTATCACAGCGTGCTGGCGGTGTACCCGGTGGCGGGTTCGGTCACCGACAAGACGCCGGACGGGGTGCCGCAGAATCCCGGCGTGCTCGGCGGCATCCTCATCGGGCTGCTGACGGCGGTCGTCTGGCAGCGCTACCACCGCACCAAGCTGGTGGACTGGCTGGGCTTCTTCAACGGCCGCCGGCTGGTGCCGATCATCATGGCGTTCCTCTGCGCCGTGCTGGGGGTGGCCTTCGGGCTGCTGTGGGAACCGGTGGGCGACGCCCTGAACTGGTTCGGGAAGCAGCTCATCGGCATGGGCGCGCTGGGCGCGGGCCTCTTCGGGGTGGCGAACCGGCTGCTGATCCCGATCGGGATGCACCAGTTCCTGAACACCTTCTTCTGGTTCCAGGCCGGTGAGTTCACCGGTCCGGACGGGGAGGCGGTACAGGGGGACCTGACACGGTTCCTCGCCGGGGACCCGGCGGCGGGCCAGTTCATGTCCGGCTTCTTCCCGATCATGATGTTCGGCCTGCCCGCCGCCGCGCTCGCCATCGCCCAGTGCGCCCGCCCGGAACGCCGCAAGGCCGTGACGGGCATGATGATCTCGGTGGCACTGACCTCGTTCGTGACGGGTGTGACGGAGCCGCTGGAGTTCTCGTTCCTCTTCGCCGCGCCACTGCTGTACGGCGTCCACGCCCTGCTCACCGGCCTGTCGTTGGCGGTCACCTGGGCGCTGGGCGTGCACGCGGGCTTCAGCTTCTCCGCGGGCGTGATCGACTACATCGTCTACTGGCACCTGGACACCAAACCCTGGCTGATCATTCCGATCGGGCTGGCGTTCGCCGTCATCTACTACGTGGTCTTCCGGTTCGCGATCACGGTGTTCGACATCCGCACCCCGGGCCGGGAGCCGGAGGAGCTGGAGGAGGAGTCCGAGCGCGAGACCACCCGGTAGCCGGAGCGGGGGCCGCCCACAGTCGGGTTGAAGGCTGCCCGCAGTCCGGCTGGGGGCCGGTCGACGCAGTCCGGCTGGGGACCGCCCGGCGGTCCGGGTGCGGGGCCGCCGACCCGCAGCCGCAGCCGCAGCCGCAGCCGCAGCCCAGGTACGGGATCACCCGGCGGTCCGGGGGGCGGGTCACGCCGGCGTCCGAGCCCGGTGGCCGGACCCGCGCCGCCCCTCCCCCGCCCCGAATCCGCGATGTCCCCTCATCCGGGAGACATCACCCGCCCCTTCCCCGGGAAGACTGCTTCCGGCCGTCGCCCTCGCTCCCCACCCTCGGGGCGTTTTGCCGGGTGTGTGAGGGTGTGATGGAGAGCGTGGGAATCGCGGGTTCCTTATCCCGCCTTCACCGTGTTAGAAACGTGGTCTAAACCTCTGGTGGTGTAGACCACGCTCACGCGCTCCCGAAGGAACCCCCCATGAGTACGACGACCGCCGACACGGCGCCCGCGAAGAAGCGCGGCTCCGGTCTGCTGCAGGGCCTGCAGAAGGTGGGCCGCAGTCTTCAGCTGCCCATCGCCGTCCTCCCGGCCGCCGGCATCCTCCTCCGCCTCGGCAACGACGACGTGTTCGGCAAGGACGGTCTCGGCTGGGACAAGGTGGCCGCCGTCTTCCAGACGGCGGGCGACGCGGTCTTCAAGAACCTGGCGCTGCTGTTCTGCGTGGGCGTGGCCATCGGTTTCGCGAAGAAGGCGGACGGCTCCACCGCCCTCGCCGCCCTCGTGGGCTTCCTGGTCTACAAGAACGTGCTGACCGCGTTCCCGGTGACCGAGGCGCAGATCAAGGCGGGCGAGGACGTCGCCGCGACGTACAACGACCCGGGAGTGCTCGGCGGCATCATCATGGGGCTGCTGGCCGCGGTGCTCTGGCAGCGCTACTACCGCAAGCGGCTCGTGGACTGGCTGGGCTTCTTCAACGGCCGTCGGCTGGTGCCGATCATCATGGCCTTCGTCGGCACCGCGGTGGGCGTGCTGTTCGGCCTGATATGGGGCCCGATCGGTGAGGTCATCCACGGCTTCGGAGAGTGGATGACCGGCCTGGGCTCCGCGGGCGCGGGGGTCTTCGGCCTGATCAACCGGGCCCTGATCCCGGTCGGCATGCACCAGTTCGTCAACACGGTCGCCTGGCAGGAGCTCGGCAGCTTCACGGACGGCCAGGGCGACATCTGGCACGGCGACCTGAACCGGTTCTTCCACGGTGACCCCACGGCCGGTCAGTTCATGTCGGGCTTCTTCCCGATCATGATGTTCGCGCTGCCCGCCGCGGCGCTCGCCATCGCCCACTGCGCCCGCCCCGAGCGGCGCAAGGCCGTGACCGGCATGATGATGTCGCTCGCGCTGACCTCGTTCGTCACCGGTATCACCGAGCCGATCGAGTTCGCGTTCATGTTCATCGCCCCGTTGCTGTACGCGATCCACGCGGTGCTGACGGCCCTCTCGATGGCCCTCACCTGGGCGCTGGGTGTGCACCACGGCTTCAGCTTCTCGGCGGGAGCGATCGACTATCTGCTCAACTGGCACCTCGCCAGCAAGCCGTTGCTGATCATTCCGATCGGGCTGGCCTTCGCCGCCCTCTACTACGTGGTCTTCCGGTTCGCGATCCTCCGGTTCGACCTCAGCACTCCGGGCCGGGAGCCGGAGAGCGAGGTCGAGGACATGACGAAGGCCTGATCCGCGCGGCGGGCCACGCCCCGCTCGACGATCCGGCCCTCACGGCACGCCTTCCCGACCGGCCCCGGACCACAACGGTCCGGGGCCGGTCGCGCTCCGGGGCCGGTTCGCGATCCGGGGCCCGCCAGAAGACGCCGAACCCCTCCGGCACCCGGTGCAGCAGCCGGTCCCGGGCAGTGCCCCGGCCCCGCTCCCCGGCCGGGCGGTCCCGCTCCGTCCCGGCCGCCGGGGGCCGCTCGGCGGTGGCGCTCATGCGGTCACTCCAGGGAGACCGTTTCCGGGCCGCGCGCCGAGAATCCGCCGGGCCGCACCGGTGGGCCCGGCGACACAGGCCGCCCGGCGCGGGCCTTCCGGACCCCCCGGCACCGGTTCCCGGACCGGCGGCGAGGAGTAAACCGGTGTATCCGGCGCGCCCCGGTACTAGCGTTTGCCCTGTGGTGACGTTGGCGCAGGGCGGCTGGTTCCAGCGGGAGATCGTCGCCCCCGGGCTGCTCCCGCTCTTCGTCTTCCTCTGCTCCTTCATCGCCGGATTCGGCTTCATACGGTTCAGCGTGCGCATGATCCGGGCGCAGGTGCGGTGGTGGCCGGGGAACGTCCGGCCCGGCGGGCTGCACATCCACCACGTGGTGTTCGGCGTGGTGTTCATGCTGGTGAGCGGGGTCTCGATGATCCTGGTGAACGATCCGTCGGCCACCGTGAAATCGTCCCTCGCCGGCGTCTTCGGGGTCGGTGCCGCGCTGGTCCTGGACGAGTTCGCGCTGATCCTGCACCTGCGGGACGTCTACTGGACGGAGGCGGGACGGACCTCCGTCGACGCGGTGTTCGTGGCCGTGGCCATCTGCGGGCTGGTGCTGCTCGGATTCCGCCCGGTCGGCGTGATCGACTGGGCCGACTACTCGGCCGATCCGACGCCCGGCAGCGCCCTGCTGCTGGTCCTCTTCGTCGCCGCGGAGCTGGGTCTGGCCGTGATCACCCTGCTCAAGGGCAAGGTGTGGACGGGGCTGCTCGGCCTGTTCCTCGTCCCGCTGCTGATCGTCGGGGCCGTCCGGCTGAGCCGCCCGCAGGCGCCCTGGGCCCGCTGGCGGTACCACGACAAGCCCCGCCGGCTGGCCCGGGCCGCCCGCCGGGAGCAGCGCTGGCGCCACCCGGTGGTCAACGCGAAGATCAAGTTCCAGGAGTTCCTGTCCGGCCGGCACGATCTGCCGGACCGGTGAGCGGGGCCTGGGGCGCCGGGCCCGGCGGGCCGTCGGGCCCGGCGGGCCGTCGGGCCCGGCGGCTCCGCGGCCCGTCGGCCCGGTGAGCGGCGGGCCCTACACCTCGTACACGGCGCGCGGGCGGGCCAGTTCGACCGGACCGTCGAAGACCTCGCGGGCGTCCCGCAGATTGATCTCCGGGTCCGTCCACGGCGGAATGTGCGTCAGCAGCATCCGCCCCACCCGGGACCGCTGCGCCTGCTCCCCGGCCTCCCGGCCGTTGAGGTGCAGGTCCGGCACATCCTCCTTGCCATGGGTGAAGGACGCCTCGCACAGGAACAGATCGGCCCCCTCGGCCAGCCCGTCCAGCGCCGCGCAGACCCCGGTGTCGCCGGAGTACGTCAGGGTGCGCCCGCCGTGCTCGATCCGGAACGCGAACGCCTCCACCGGGTGCGCAACCCGGTCGGTGTGCACCGTGAACGGGCCCAGCTCGAAACGGCCCGGCTCCAGGGTGCGGAAGTCGAAGACCTCGCTCATCGACTTCTCCGACGGCACGTCGTCGTACGCCGTGACCAGCCGCTGCTCCGTGCCGTCCGGCCCGTAGACCGGGATCGCCTCGGGGCGGCCGCCGTCGTGCCGGTAGTAGCGGGCGACGAAGTAGCCGCACATGTCGATGCAGTGATCGGCGTGCAGGTGGCTGAGGACCACGGCGTCGAGGTCGTAGAGACCGCAGTGGCGCTGCAGCTCGCCCAGGGCACCATTGCCCATGTCGAGGAGCAGCCGGAAGCCGTCGGCTTCGACGAGGTAGCTCGAGCAGGCCGAGTCCGCGGACGGGAACGACCCCGAGCAGCCGACGACGGTGAGCTTCATGGAGCAGGAACCTCCGAGGCTGAGGTCCCCCATGCCGGGGGTCGAGGAGTCGGTCCGGGGAGCGTGCGGTGGGTCGAGCGTAAGGCGCGAAACGGCTGGTCGCTCCTCCACGGGCCGCCGTTGTGGGGGAACTCACCCAGCACTTCACCAGTACGGGGGGCGGTGCTGCCGCGCGGGTCCGCGGCGCGCCGGGCCACCCTGCCAGAGTACGGTTCTGAGGTTTCGGAATCCTCGACGGACGTGGGGAGTGGTCGTGGACACCTCATGGTGGCCCGTGGTGGGTGCGGTCGTCGTCCTGGCGCTGATCGCGGCGCTGGTGGACGGGCTCGGGCGCAGCGGGCGGGGCGGACACCGCCCCCGGCCACGGCCGTCGTCCCGCCGCCCCTCGCGGCGGCCGCCGCGCTCCTCGTCCCGGCCCTCCTCCGGTACGGCGACGCGCCCGCCGTCGGGCACGCCGGGCCGCCCGCCGAAGCGGGTCGTACCGGGCGGCGGGCCCCGGCCCCGGCCGGGCGAGATCTGGTGGGCGGACGTCCCGTACGAGGACGGGCCCGGCTCCAAGGACCGCCCCTGCCTGGTGCTGGACGTACGGGGGCACACCGTTCTGGTCGCCAAGATCACCAGCAGGTTCCACGACGGGCGCCCCGGGGTGATCCCGCTGCCGGAGGGCACGGTGGGGGACGCGCGGGGCCGCCAGAGCTTCCTGGAGACGGACGAGCTGCGCGAGGTCCGACTGGACGAGTTCCGCCGCTGCGCGGGCAAACTGGACCGGTCGGTGTGGACCCGCGTCCGCCATCTGTCGGGGTGACGCGGGCGGGGGTACGGGTTCGGGGGGTGACGGGGCGCGGCCCCGTCTGCGTCTGCCCCTGCGGGGGGCTGCTCGGGGCGGGCCGGGGTACCTGGAACGTTGCCCTCGCGGGCCGGGACGCGGGTGTCGTGCGGTGACGGGGCCTTGTCCTTCCCCACGTGAGCCAAAGGCGCGGGCGTCGTGGGGTGACGGGGCCCGGAACCCTCCCCACGTGGGCCAAAGGCGCGGGCGTCGTGGGGTGACGGGGACGAGGCCTCCGGGGTGGGGGGTTCTGGAACGTATATTTACGGCAAGACCGGGAAGTTAGGGCTTGTTGTGGCTGGTCAAGCTCTGGTGATCGTGAGGGTGCGGGTCACTGTTGTCTTCCGTCCGGTGCTGCCTGCGG